>JAICKT010000376.1 GCA_025927795.1 Parafilimonas sp.
AACCGATAGCTGCTAATTTTTGCAAAGTGCCTTTTGCATCAGTTGTCATTAAATCACCAAGCGTGTATAATTGAAGACCCACAGGCACAGTTGGTTTCTTATCGAAAAAATTATTTGTCTTACCAAGGCGCGGTAACAACAAACTCATAAAAGCGAATGTGCCGGATTGCTGTAAAAATTTTCTTCTGTTTGTCATGGCTATAATTTTATTGTGAGATAAGTTTAGTGATGCTAACTTACTTATATAAGTTCTTAATGCGCCGATTCAATCAAAATAATTTTATTCGTATTAATACAAACTGAAAGCCAAAAGTTTACAACGCAGGAAGAAACAAACTTATAATAGAATATAAAACTTCAGATGTAAATAAAATGTTTGTTGCAATAGCTTTGCTAAAAAATAAAAAGATGAATCATAAATTGTTGATTTTTTTTATTTGCGTGATAGCTTCATGTTCTTCGCCAAAATATAAAAACCCGCATGTGCGCATAGAAACAAAGTATGGTGATATTGAAGTGGAGCTTTATCCTGATCAAGCCCCAAAAACAGTAGCTGCATTTTTATCTTATATTGATTCAGGTTATTATAAAAATGCAGCTTTTTATCGTGTGTTAAGAGATGATGAACAACCATCCAATGCGCCGAAATCAGAACTCATTCAGGGAGGTATTTGGAAAACAAATTATGCGCTGTCAGAAAAAATTCCAGGTATTCCGCATGAGCCAACCAATCAAACAAAAATTTTGCATAAAGACGGAACAATATCACTTGCACGACAAGCAGTCGGCACAGCTAACACAGAATTTTTTATTTGCGTAGGCGATCAGCCTGGTCTTGATTATGGAGGTGCTAATAATGCAGACGGCCAAGGATATGCTGCATTTGGAAAAGTGGTAAAAGGAATGAACGTTGTTAAAAGTATTTACAATGCACCGGAAGATGATGGAGCGTTTGACCCGGTAATTTATTTTACGATAAAAAAATTATAACGGCTTGTTGCGGGAGCAGCGGAATATAATCTTTTCACATAGCGCGCTTATGTTTTATAAGCAATTTTTTTTCAAACGTTGTAATCAATTTTTATTTTAAAAAATGAAATCCCCTGATACGATAATTAAAAAAAATCAGCCATTATCTTTATCATCTAAAAAAATATTTATGAATAAAAATTTAACGCTTGCTGTTATACTATCAATTTGTACAGTTTGTTTTTGTGCTGCACAAAATTTAGAAACGCCGCAGCCATCGCCAACAGAAAACATAAAACAAAATTTCGGCTTATCGCAAATTGAAGTTTCCTATTCAAGACCCGGCGTAAAAGGGCGTAAGATATTTGGCGATTTGGTGCCATATAATAAAGTATGGAGAACAGGCGCCAACAATGCTACTACAATAACTTTTGGTGATGATGTAATCATCAATGGTACAAAAATTCCCGCAGGAAAATATGGTTTGCTTACAATACCAGCACCCGATGAATGGACAGTGATTTTTACCAAACAAACTGATGTTACTAATGCATCTGCATACAAACAAGACCAGGATGTGTTGCGCGTTTCTGCTAAATCATTTCAATTACCTTTTTCTATTGAAAATTTTACAATCAGTTTTAATAATATAACCAGCAACAGTTGCAACCTTGAATTGATGTGGGACAGTGTATATGTGCAAATGCCCATCACCACAGATATTGATACCAAAATAATGACGCAGATAAAACAAATTATGGAAGGAGATAACCTGCCTTACTTCCAGGCTGCGTTGTATTATATTGATAATGGAAAAGATTTAAACCAGGCAGTTGAATGGCTTGATAAAGCAATTGCACAAAATCCGGATGGTTATTTTATTTATTATCAAAAAGCTCGCGCATTGGCAAAGCTTGGCAAGAAACAAGATGCTATTGCAGCGTCTAATAAATCAATTGAACTGTCTAAAGCGGCAAAGAATGATGATTATGTTACGCTGAATGAAAAACTGCAAAAAAGTTTATAACTAAATATATTCTCTTGAAAAAAATTATCAGAACTGGAATTATTGGTTTTGGACCCGGCGGAAATACTTTTCATGCGCCGATTATTGATACTACGGAAGGTTTGCAGATAAGTAAAATAAGAGCAAGAAAAGAGAGCGAAGTAAATCTTGCTAAACAACGTTATCCGCATGCAGCAATAACAGATAATGCAGATGACATTATTAGTGATGCCAATATTGATTTGGTTGTAATTGCAACGCCAAACGATTCGCACCATTCATTGACAAAACAAGCATTGCTTGCAAATAAAAATGTAGTAGTTGATAAACCATTCACTATTACAACTGCCGATGCAGATGATCTTATTAAAATTGCGAGACAGCAAAATAAAATTTTGTCTGTGCATCATAACCGCAGATATGATAGTGACTTCAGAACAATAGAAAAATTATTAAAAGCAAATACGCTTGGAAGATTAGTTGAATTTGAAAGCCATTTTGATCGTTTCAGGAATTTTTTAAAGCCTGGCGCTTGGCGCGAAAAAGATGAACCTGGTGCAGGTATTTTATACGATCTGGGCTCGCATTTAATAGATCAGCCACTTGTTTTGTTTGGTTTTCCAAACGCAATAACTGCAGACATTCGTGTGCAGCGCAAAGGCACAAAAGCAACAGATAATTTTGAAGTGATATTGCATTATCCGGATTTAAAAGTTACACTAAAAGCAGGCATGCTGGTAAGTCAAACTTTGCCAAGATATATTTTATTAGGTGATAAAGGCAGCTTCGTAAAACATGGTTTGGATGTGCAGGAAGCCGCATTAAAAGCTGGCTTAACACCGCACACGAAAAGCGATTGGGGCATAGAACCAGAAAGCGTTTGGGGAAATCTTGTAACCGAAATAAATGGAATAAATTTTTCAGGAAAAATACAAAGCGAAGTGGGTGATTACCGCGGTTTTTATGCAAATGTGCATGATGCGATTTCTGATAATAAAACTTTAGATGTTACGCCCGAACATGCACGCAATATTATTCGTGTGATAGAACTGGCTATACAAAGCAGTAATGAACGAAGAACGATTGATTGCAGTAATGAATTTATTTAGAAATAAAATATTTTACCTATACAATTAGAAAAGAATCTCTGGTATAAAATTGATAGTGTTACGATATGGCTCGTAAAACAAAAAAGAAAAATGAAGAAGAAAAAAAGCCCTCTGCGAAAGTGGTGACTATGTATAAAAACGATGAGCATGATATAGAAAAACAAACCATATTACAACAGGCAGAAGCAGCAGAAAAAAGCGGCGACCTTAAACTGGCTGAAAAATTATATTCAAAGGAAATAAATAAAAAAGCTTTTAATGCATCAGTTTATACAAGGCTTATGATTATTTACCGCAAGCAAAAAAAATATAAAGAAGAATTGGGTATTATTAATAAATCATTACAGCATTTCAAAGAATATCAAAACAAAAAATCTTCATATAAAACAAATAATGCCGCTATAAAAAAACTTAGCAACAGTTTAAATAAAAGTTTAGGATTAACAGATAAAAAAGGAAACTTTTTATACGAACCCGAACCTATACCAACATGGAAAAAAAGAAAAACAACTGTGGAAAAAAAGCTAAAACAATCAAAGAGCAAATAATCCTATTCAACTTTTATTTCTGCTTTATCACTTCAGGATTTATAAAGTTTGGTATGCGTCCATTTTTATAAAACTCAATAATATTTTCCGCTGCTAACCTGCTCATTCCGTTTCTTGCTTCAACAGTTGCAGAACCAATATGTGGCAACACAGCAACACTGGGCATGTTTAGTAAAGGATTATCAGGCTTCATAGGTTCGGGATTGGTAACATCTAAACCGGCGCCCCAAATTTTGCCTTCGTTCAATGCCTGTATTAAGTCTTCCTCATTATGCACAGCGCCACGTGATGTATTTATAAAAATTGAAGTTGGTTTCATTTTATCGAATGCAGTTTTATTAAAAATGTCTTTTGTCTGTTCATTTAAAACACTATGAACCGACAGCACATCGCTTTGTGCAAGCAACTCATTAAAGCTTACATATTTTGCATTCAGTAATTCTTCTGCTGCTGTATTTCTTGTTCGGTTGTAATAAATAATATTCATTTCATAAGCGCCTTTGCAACGCTTTGCCATTTCTGTTCCAATTCTGCCTAAACCAAAAATGCCAAGTGTTTTATGTTTTAATTCGATGCCTAAATTGGAAACAGGTGTAAAATGTTTCCATTCATCTTTCTCAATTTTTTTGTGCATAAAAAACATTTTTCGCGATGCAGCTATCATCAAACCAAAAGCAATATCTGCAGTAGCATCAGTTAATAC
>JAICKT010000623.1 GCA_025927795.1 Parafilimonas sp.
TATCTCCTGTACTTGCGTGTTTAATAATTTTTGCAAAATCAAAAAATACAATTACCAATTCAAAGCATATAAAGGTTAAACAGGTATTGTTATTTGCCTAAAGACAATATAGATTCATAGCAGGCTTATAATTTAATAATCTAAATCTTTTGTTATGAAAGCTTACATCTACTTTTTTAAATACAGTATCATAATACTGGTTTTTACATTGCTAACATCATTTCAGCAATCATTTAGCCAGGGTTTTTCGCCTGAAACACAAACAAGGCTTCGGCAAATAATAGATAGTTTTCAACACAATCCTGCTAATCCGTATATAGGCGGAATGTCTGTTGCTATTAAAGTAGATGGGCTTGCGTTTTGGCAAAGTGCTAAAGGTTATGCTGCGCGTAATATAGATGATCAAAATAATCTTCTTCACGGTGGCACACCGTTTACTACAGATACACTTTCACATATTTACAGTGTTACTAAAACTTTTACTGCTGCACTAACATTGGAACTGGCAAAAAGAGGAGCATTTAAACTTGATGAACCCATCATTAAATATCTTCCTTTGTTAAGCACTGCCAATCCAAATCTCAATACAACTGTAACTATCCGGCAATTACTTGCACACGAAAGTGGTTACTCAGACTATACTGATGAACAGGATTTACAAATCGCAGTGGCATTTGATCCGACGCATATATGGACACCTTATGAAATGGTTTCTTATGTTCATCAGATTGCTGCGCCTGGTTCTCAACGAAAATATTCCAGTACAAATTATGTATTGCTTGGTGCAATCATAGAAGCCGCAACAGGCAAGCCGGTTGAAGAACTTTTTCGCAAAGGTTTTTTTAACAAGCTTAATCTTTCATCCATGTATTTTTCGGGACGTGAATCTATTGGTAATCGTGGCAGCCTTGCATCGCCGCATGACAACATCAGTCCATTCAACCCAATTTTTGAAGCAACGGGTCAACCAACATTTCCTGATTCGTACACTAATATTTCGCGCTTTCCATTAGATGGTATTGTATCGCTTGCATTTACAGGCGGAGCAATCGTTTCTAATGCAGCAGATTTAGCTGAATGGAGCAACGATTTATTTAGCGGAAAAGCCACAAGCAAATCTACTATTGACACGATGCTTAATTCTATTTCATCAACGCCTGATGAAGATGGAGATAAGTTAGGGTACGGCGTAATTCTTTCGAATAAGATTAGTGGTAAATATGATTTTATTGGTCATGATGGAAATGCCCCGGGTTATCGCGCTATTATGTTTTATCAGCCTCAAAAGAAAATGACTATTGTTGTATTAACGAATTTTCATGGTGCAGATCCGTATGCAGTTGCAAAAGCGCTTTATGCTGCAACACCTTCTTATTTATGTTTTAATAATAAGAATATTATAAAGCTTTGTTTTAAAAACCAAGAGGTATGTGTTCCTGAAATTATAGCAAGAGAATTAGTTAAGAATGGCGCGTACTTAGGCGGCTGTAATCAATCCGTTAACCAACCAATTGCATCATCATCTGATGCACTAAAAACAAGTTTAGCGAAAAATAATTTATTTGTTTCTCCTAATCCTGTAACAAGCCGTTCAACAATAAGTTTTCAAACAGAACAATCCGGCAATGTTAATCTTAGTCTTTACGATTTAAATGGGAAACTGATAACAACACTTTTTAATGGTACTATACAAAAAGGAATACAGCGCCAGGTAACAGTTGATGCAGGTAAACTTAATTCAGGAATTTATATATGCAGATTACAAACTTCAACAGGCGCAATTTCTCAAAAAATAATA
>JAICKT010000420.1 GCA_025927795.1 Parafilimonas sp.
GTACATTACAAGTTCTATTATTTGCTCTTACGTACTAACAGCGCTAAATAAATGGCGAGACAAAACAGTCATAAAAGAATTACATTCTTACCTTTACTTAACTTGAAAGTTCTTTGTATTCCGCAAATAAATTTTGAGCGAATCGTGTACCTAATGCGTTTTGAAATTTTAATTAGTTGATTTTTAGAAATATAAGAGAGTAGTTCGAATCCCTCCCTCACCGCTTTAGTGTTTCTTTTTTATTTAAATAATGTAGCCAGAGAAATAAAGGTGCAGTATATCGGCATTTCTAAACGGTTTCCCTGTGATAGTTGAAAACACTATATCCTTATTAAATATGGTGTCTGCATTTACCAAAGCAATAAGTGCTTTCTCCATATTTTTACTGCTACAAAGAAAGAAAATTAAAAGCAAGACATACAACTAATACTTAAGGCTTATCTTACTACTTAAAAATTCATAGTGTGGAAAACAGGAGAAATTTTATTCGCCAACTTACAGTAACAGCCGGTGCATTTTCAACGACCTCATTATTTAACCAGTTGTTTGCAAAAGATTTTGATGCCGCTGCAAAGCGTGTAAAAAATTTATCTGCACAAAAATTAGCGACAGACGAAGATTACTGGACAACAATTCAACAGGCATATACAGTAAACCCAAATATTATTAATTTAAATAATGGTGGCGTAAGTCCTGCACCGCAGGTTGTGCAGGAAGCAGTTGAGCGTTACAATAAGTTAAGTAATGAAGGCCCTTCTTATTTTATGTGGGGCATACTTGACCAGGGCCGTGAACCATTACGTAAAAAACTTTCCGAACTGGGTGGCTGTGATGCTGAAGAGATTGCCATTAACAGGAATTCAACAGAAGCATTGAACACAATTATTTATGGTTTTAACCTTAACCCGGGTGATGAAGTAATTGGTGCAAAGCAGGATTACCCTAACATGATCGCCGCATGGAAACAGCGTGCTGAACGAAATGGAATTATTTATAAGCAATTAAGTTTTGATTTTCCTATAGAAGACGATCAGGTAATTGTTGAGGCTTATGAAAAAGCGATATCACCAAACACAAAAATTATTCATGTAACACATATTATTAACTGGGTGGGGCAAATAATGCCGGTAAAAAAAATTGTACAAATGGCTCATGCACATGGTATAGAAGTTATATGCGATGGTGCGCATTCATTTGGGCTTCTTGATTTTAAAATTCCCGATCTTGAATGTGATTACTTTGGTACAAGCCTGCATAAATTTCTAAGTGCACCTATCGGCAGCGGCATGTTGCGGATTAAAAAAGAAAAGATAGAAAAAATATGGCCGCTGTTGTGCAATGATAAACCTCACAGTGCAGACATAAGAAAATTTGAAACGCTTGGTACAAGAAGCTTTCCTATCGAGCAGGGCATTGGCGAAGCACTGAATTTTCATAATGCCATTGGTGCGAAAAGAAAGGAAGAGCGTATTCGTTATCTGAAAAATTATTGGGCAGAACGTGTAAAAGATATTCCTGGTGTCCAGTTGCATACCTCACTTAAAGCTGCATATTCCTGTGCCATTTGCGGTGTAAGTATTGATGGAATGGAAGCTGCTGATCTTTCAACAGCATTATTTTCTAAGTATAAAATTCATGTAGTACCGATTAACTGGGAAAATATACATTGTGTTCGTGTAACACCACATGTATATACTACATTACAGGATTTGGATACATTGGTTGATGCCATAACTACAATTGCAAAAGAGAAAAAATGATTTTTGTTTTAGGATCAAATTATTGCTTTATTATTTTTACTGTTTCTGTTTTCCCATTCAAATAAATCTTCATGATATACACGCCATTTGCCATTGGCGGAAGATCATTTAATTGAACAGCTGTATTGTTTTGACTGCCCAATAACGTACGCTGATCTAATACCGATCCGGTTAAAGAATAAAATTCAACATGATCACTTGCATCTGCAGCTTCTGTTGTGTTTATAACCAATGTAAGTGTTTGTGAGAATGGATTCGGATAAACCTTTACTATTCTGGTTGGCGTTAATTCGAATGTTATCACATTGGAATAAATATATTTTTCATCTATGTCAACTTCGCGCAAGCGATAATAGATGATACCTATATTTAATTTAAAGCCTTTACATCAAGATACTGGTAGTTGTTACTACCTGAATGTTTTGCATTTACTTTTTTCAATCTTTGTAAAATCTCTTCCGTTTAAGGAACGTTCGACCGCAAAATAATCTGTATCGATGTCTGCAACTGTTGCCCAGTTTAGTAAGATATTATTGTCCTGTTCCAGTCCTTTGAAATATAACCAGGTTGCGAAACATATATTCTTCGCCAGCAAAATTTGTTACCTCTTTTTATTGATTGCTAAAATCTCTTTGAGCGCTGCGGCCTTCAATTATTTACATAAACAGATAAAGCGCTAAAGCAGATACAATAAATTCAATTGTCCAAACAAGCATCAATTTCTTTCTGCCAAAATATTTTTGCAGTACAACATGCAGCAATAAAATATTTGCAATAAAAGCCGGAAGCAAAATCAGTTTTAGCAACGTAGCTTTAATGCCGCCTTCATTTGTAATTAAAAAATACAGGAATAAAAGAATAAATAAAAGAGATAACAATACAAACGGAAAAAACAGGAAAAAAAATTTTTCTGCCGGTTTTAAAGCCAGCTTAATATCATTCAACAAATAATCGAATGAAGAATGTTCGGATTTCATAATCATGAATTAAGCGTAGCGTTGTTTCATGCATTGAATGAGGTTTTTATGTTTAACTTGTTATACGGTTATAGATTCCGCACGCCCGAAAATTGTTACCTGTTTTATGCAGAAACTTTTTGCAAAAAAAACTGTCAGGTCTCAAAGACTTGACAGTTTTAAAACTTAGCTTAATTGCTATTGTTTTATTACTTTACCATTGTATAAAAGCTTGCCGCTTTCATCATTTATTTTTATAAGATAAGTACCGGCTGTTAACTGTCTTACATCTATTTGTGTATTGCCATTTGCAGATTTGGTAAAAAGCGACTTGCCATTTACATCATAAACGCTTATTATCATTTTTAAACTGTTGGCAGTATTTAATTCAATATTTAAAATAGATTGTACAGGATTTGGATAAATTTTACAGTTAAGAGAACCGGTGGCTTGTTCGTTCTTTTGCAAAAATGAAATATCACTGTTTGAGTTATTGAGTGCAGCATCACCGTTATATCTTGCCACAACAAATCTATCATTCGAAGTTCCCGCCACTACAATTTTTCCATCCGTTTGAATAACCACAGATGATGCTTTATCATCAGTTCTTTTAAAATCCTGTAATATTTTTCCACTACTGCCAAAACTATTATCGGGTGAGCCATTTGCTTTATATCGTGCAATAGCAAAATCACTATTCGTACCATTATCTGAATATCCTGCCACTACAATTTTCCTGTCTGACTGTATTGCTACTGAATAGCCATAATCATAAAAACCAAAATCTGTAGTGGCTTTACCAGCTGTTCCAAAACTACTGTCGGGCGAACCGTTTTTATTATATTTTGCCAAAGCAAAATTCTCAGTTGAAGCGCCGTTTGTATGTCCTGCTACAATAATTTTTCCGTCCGGTAAAAGCGCCATCGCCATTCCATAATCTAAGCCAAAGAAATCAGTAAAAACACGACCATTTATACCGAAGCTGCTATCAACATTTCCATTTTTTCCAAACCGGATTAATGCAAAGTCTAAACCGCTGTCAGTAAAACTGGTGCCTGCTATCATAATTTTTCCATCTGACTGGATAGCAACTGCATTGCCA
>JAICKT010000476.1 GCA_025927795.1 Parafilimonas sp.
TTATTTTTCATTTATCCATTCTAAACTTTCAATAGAGAATTGCTCAGTGCGTTTCTTAATCTGTAGTCGTAGAAGAAAAGAAAGTTTTTAATCATTTCACATCGTTGACATATAAATGCAAATAAAAACGTTGCATACGGTTTCTGTTTTAAATTATTTTTAATACAATCTGTTGTTAATTGACTTTATTATATATTCAACCCATTAATTCAATCTATTCTTTTACTAAAAATTTATGAAACAAATTAAACTCTTAACGATTACGATTTTATTAATCACCACAACTTCTTATGCTCAAATAAATAAGGGGAGCACTGCATTGGGTGGCAACTTAAGTTTTACTACAACTACCATCGATTATTATTCCACCGGTAAACAAAAGCAATCAGATATTATTATTGCTCCTTCATTAATGATAGTTAATAAAGACAACCGTGCAATGGGATTTAACCTTTATTACTCACACCTGAATGCTGTTCCTGCAGGGAAATCTAATACTTATGGAGCAGGCGTGTTTTTAAGGCAATACAAACTTTTGGGCAAAGGCTTTTATGCTTTTGTGCATGAAGCATTGAGCTATAATTATGGAAAAGGTTCAGTTGATAGTTCTATGAATTATTCGTTTGTTAATAATATATCAAATGACATAAATCTTACAATTAATCCGGGTATCGCTTACGACCTGAGTAAAAGATTTCAATTAGAACTTTTATTTTTTAATGATTTGTTATCTGCTTCTTATCATCATTCAAAATTGATAACTCATTATAATGGTTCAGATATAATTCAGAAATACAGTTCATTTTCTGCAGGAGCGAATCTCACAGTTTCTCAACTCGCATCCTTAAACATAGGCGCAAAAATCTTTTTTGGACGATAAGTATAATTCGTTTTATAAAAAATTTTCATTTTAAACATTCATTAGTTTTTATCTTAGCCGCTTTCTTATAATTGCACATGTAGTAACGGTTGTTAAATTCTCTGAATTTTAAAAATAAAACATACAAGATGAGACGTTTATTATTTGGTTTACTGGTAATAGTTTTTACCGGCAGTTCTGTTTATGCACAAACAGAAACTACTTCACATTACGATCAGCATATTGCTTTTGATCCGCTGTTTTATCCATCAAATGGAAATGAATATCGCAGTGCTAGCGGTGAGCCTGGACCGGCATACTGGCAAAACCGCGCAGATTATAAAATAACGGCAACACTTGATACAACAAAGCATACAGTTTCAGGAACCGTTATCATTACTTATAAAAACAATAGTCCTGATAACTTAAAATTTTTATGGCTGCAGTTAGACCAGAATATTTATCGCGAAAACAGCCGTGCGCAGTCAACTACTTTATTAACCGGCGGCAGATGGGCAAACCGCACATTTACACAAGGTGATGAATTAAAATCTGTAGATATAATTTCAAACGGCACATCAACCAAAGCAAAGTACATGGTGAGTGATACGCGCATGCAGGTTTGGTTACCAAAAACGTTGCCTGCAAAAACAGGAACCGTTCAGTTAAAAATTGATTACTCGTTTGAAGTTCCTGAATATGGCACAGACCGTATGGCAAGATTAAACACGAAGAACGGATGGGAATATGAAATTGCGCAATGGTATCCGCGTATGTGTGTGTATGATGATGTGCTTGGCTGGAATACATTGCCTTATTTAGGTGCAGGTGAATTTTATTTGGAGTATGGCGATATTGATTACACAATTACAGCACCATCGAATTTAATTGTTGTTGGTTCTGGTGAAGTGCAAAATCCATCACAGGTTTACACGCCATCAGTAATGAGTAAAATTGCGCAGGCAAAAAACAGCGATAAAACTGTTTCTATTGTTAGTGCAAATGATTTAAGCGGCACATCTTATCACCCAAATAAACCAACACTTACATGGCATTTTTTATGCAAGCAAACAAGAGACGTAGCATGGGCCGCGTCAAAAGCATTTATTTGGGATGCCGCAAGAATAAATTTACCCAGTGGTAAAAAAGCTTTGGCACAATCTGTTTATCCTGTTGAAAGTGCAGGCGATAGCGCATGGAGCCGTTCAACAGAATTTGTAAAAGGTTGTATAGAATTATATTCAAAAGAATGGTATGAATTTACATATCCGTCTGCTACAAATGTTGCTGGTCGCGTTGGCGGGATGGAATATCCCGGAATAGTTTTTTGTGGATGGAAAGCAAAGGAAGGCGGCTTGTGGGGCGTAACCAATCATGAGTTTGGGCATAACTGGTTCCCGATGATTGTTGGTTCTAATGAAAGAAAATACCCGTGGATGGATGAAGGCTTCAATACATTTATTAATGGCGTTGATACAAAAGTTTTTAACAATGGAGAATTTTATCGTAAAGGCGATGTGCAAAGAGCAGCCAATTATATGCTGAAAAAAGACGCTGATGCTATAATGACGATACCCGATGTAACGCAACAAAATTTTTTAGGAGTTGCTGCTTATCAAAAACCTGGCGATGGATTAGACATTTTGCGTTATCATATTCTTGGTGTTGAACGTTTTGATTCTGCATTCCGCACATACGTTGCACGCTGGGCATTTAAACATCCAACGCCATGGGATTTTTTCAGAACGATGGAAAACGTAGGCGGCGAAGATCTTTCTTATTTCTGGCGCGGATGGTTTATGACGAATGATAAACTTGACCAGGGCATTACAAAAATTGAGTATGTAGATAATGATCCTTCAAAAGGTGCGAACATAACTGTTGTAAACAATGAACAAATGGTTTTGCCTGTGCCTTTATTAATTGAATTGGATAACGGACAAAAAGATTCAATGACATTGCCGGTAGAAATTTGGCAGCGTGGCGGTGAATGGACATTCCACTATCCGTCAACATCCAAAATAAAAAAGATAACAATTGATCCCGATCATGATTATCCTGATATTGATCCTTCAAACAATACAATGGAAGGCAACCCGCCAAAACCTGTTCCTGCAGGCACAACAGCAATTGATGTTATAAATAAATACATAAATGCTGTTGGCGGTGCAGATAAAATTAAAGACATAAAAGACCTATCCTATACTGCAAAAGGTAATGTGCAGGGGCAGGATATAAGTTTTACAAGAGAATATAAA
>JAICKT010000320.1 GCA_025927795.1 Parafilimonas sp.
ATGCAGATATTGCCGGGCATTTGGCGGCATGGTTTTTAGGAGCGAATGATGCAGGTGCAGTTATGTATTCAACAAGTACAGGAATTTGTTTTGATGGAATCAGGTCTGCAACTTCTGTAAATAAAAATTCGGGCGCAGAATCAACTATTGAAGCATTGCTTACAATGGAAATTGCGGAAGCAAATCCTGCAATTAAAACGGCGATGTATAAATATAAAAAGTAAATCTTATGTTATTAAGTTGTATAAATATTGTGATGCTATTTAAACGTCATTTCGACGAAGGAGAAATCTCTTGGATTATTAACAGCTTTAATTTCATGGGATGTCTCGTTCCTCGACATGACGTTCGTAGCATTAAATTTTATTTAATCAGTTCTAAGTCTAAGAAACATTATTCACGAACTCCATAATATAACACGTAAAAATTAATTCAAATTTTGAGAAATATACAATGAACAATAACTATATAAAATCAGACACACTTATTTTTTCTCCGGATAATGTGGACTTATCGTTTTCGCCGTTACGTAAAACATTGAAGGAAGAAACATATGTGCTGGGCGCTTTTAATCCTGGGTTATGCAGGTTAAAGAATGGTAACTTATTAATGATGGTACGTGTTGCAGAAGCACTATCAAATGCAGTTGTTGATGATAAAATTTACTCTATCCGATGGGATGAAGAGCTGGGTTTTGTAACAGATGGGTGGAATTTATCGCATGTAAATATTGCTGACCCAAGACAATTTAAAATTAAAGAGTATGATTTTACTGTGTTAGCATTAACATCGTTATCCTGGCTTTTGCCAGTTGAATTAAATGAAGATGGTTCTGCAATAAAACAAATTCATTACGATAAAATTATTTCACCTCAATTCACTAACCAGGAATATGGAATTGAAGACGCAAGAATTTCTTTTATTGACGGGCGTTATTACATGACGACATGTTGTGTAAGCAGCGAACGTCACTCTACCATGTTGTATGTTTCTGATGATGGTTTAAATTATAGCTGTCTTGGTATCATACTCGACCATCAGAATAAAGACATGCTATTGTTTGAAGGCAAAATCAACAATAAATATTATGCATTAACAAGACCCTTGGGTGTATGCTATTTTGCATCACCGCCTGATTCATTATATCATCCAGGTCCATCTATTCAACTTGCTGAATCACCTGATTTATTGCACTGGAAACCTTCGGATAAACCATTTCTTCGCGCAAGCAAATCTTCTTTATCAAATTCGAAAATAGGTGGCGGTACACAACCCATACTTACAAAAGATGGCTGGTTAATATTGTATCACGGAGTAGAAGATAAAGGTAAAGTTGGTATTTACAGAACGTATTGGGCGTTGCTTGATAAAGATAATCCATCAAAAATTTTAAAGAAGGTTGAGCATCAGCCTTTGCTGGAAGCCAATGCAGGCTTGACTTCCGGCATTAGCAATCAAATTTATTTAACTGATGTTGTTTTTACAACGGGCATTGCAGTTTATGAAAATGATTTTATTATAGCATCGGGCGAACTGGACCTTGCCTGCCGCATTACAAGAATTTCACAAGATTATTTTTCACTATAAATTTTTTTTATGGCAGAAGTGCGGTTAGAAAATATTTCAAAAATTTATGAAGGCGATAAAAAAAATGCTGCCGTAAAAAAAGCAGTTAATAATATTTCTTTTGAGGTGCATGATAAAGAATTTATGGTGATTGTAGGTCCATCAGGTTGCGGAAAATCCACTTTATTAAGAATGATTGCAGGTCTTGAAGAAATTAGTGAAGGTTCGCTGTTCATTGATGGAAAAAGAATGAACGACGTTGACCCGAAAGACAGAGACATTGCAATGGTTTTTCAAAATTATGCTTTATACCCGCACATGACTGTTTATGAAAATATTGCTTTTGGATTGAAGCTAAAGCGTTTTAGTAAAAAGGAAATTAATGAACGTGTAATGCAAACGGCGGAGTTGCTTGAAATAAAAGATGAGCTGCAAAGAAAACCGAAAGCTTTATCCGGCGGACAACGGCAACGTGTTGCCATTGGGCGTGCGATTATAAGAAGGCCAAAAGTTTTTTTGTTTGATGAACCGCTCAGTAATCTTGATGCAAAGCTCAGAAGCCAGATGCGTATTGAGTTACAGCGATTGCATCGCGAAATAAATGCTACGATGATTTATGTAACCCACGACCAGGTTGAAGCTATGACATTGGGCAATCGCATCGCAGTTCTAAACAAAGGGCAACTGATGCAGCTTGATACGCCGATGCATTTATATAATCATCCGCACAACAAATTTGTTGCAGGCTTTATCGGTTCACCAACCATGAATTTTATAAAAGGAACTATTCAATATAGAAACGGTTATTACTTTAATCATGAAGCATCAGGGTGTAAATTTTTATTAGGTACAGAAATTCACAATTCAATAAAAAAATATATTGATAAGCCAATAGAAATAGGAATAAGACCTGAAGACGTTTATATTTCTGAAAATGATAACAATAAACCCGATTGCATTTTAAAAATAATGGCATTTGAAAATATGGGTAATGAACAACTCGTTTATTTTTCGTTTGCTGAGAAAACAATTATTGTGAGAAGGTCATCACAAACCGATTTAGAGTTGACCGCAGAAAAAGGAATTATTTTTTCAAGAAATAAGATTGTTTATTTTGATGAGAATGGAAATGTTATTGTATAAAATTGCCTTCGCTTAAAAATACTTTTTATACAACTTAGGTAACGTGAATTAGGGATAGGAAAACTTAAAGCAGCAAAAGGTGCTTAATAGCCAATGAGGTGAACTGCTATTTCATTATTTAAAACACATTGCATGTTAGAGATAAATTGAAAATTTTTGTTCCTGCATATGACTTTTCAAGAGCTTTAAATTATATCCATCAATTTCATCTGAACAATGGTAAAGACGCACCATTTAAAAGTTTGTGATGAAAAGCGTATTCACAATCATAAAACATTAATCCAAACTCTGATTTGCAGTTTGAGCAAGTTTAAGTAAACGGTCGTATTGTTCAGGCGTTAAATCATTATAAAAATAATAAACCGGATCAACAGGCGACCCGTTTCTATGCACTTCATAATGGCAATGCGGTCCTGTGCTTTTGCCTGTACTTCCAACATAACCAATCACCTCGCCCCGTTTTATTTTTTGCCCCACTTTTGCTTTTATACGATACATATGCCCATATAAGGTTTCATACCCAAACCCGTGATTAATGATAACGCGATTGCCATAACCACCTTCATTAAAACCCGCATCTGAAACTACACCATCGGCAGTTGCATATATGGGCGGACCAATCGGCGCAGTAAAATCAAGCCCTGCATGAAATTTAGGAACCTTATAAACCGGGTCTATACGCGTTCCAAAACCAGACGCAATGCGCGTTAAATTTTTATCGCTTACCGGTTGAATTGCCGGTATTGCTGCAAGCAATTTTTCTTTATTTTTTACCATCGCTTCAATATCATTAAAACTTTTTTCCTGGTAAGCGGTTAAGAGCGTTAAACGATTTAATTGCTCGCCAATGCTTTTCACAAGATCAGTTTCACCTAAACTTTTTACCAATTGCACTTCCTTCGATTTCTCCATTGCTTTTAATCTTGCACTGTCGGGAATGGGTGTAGATTCAAATATTGAACGATACACATTATTATCACGATTTGATAATTCATCCATTTTTTGTTGCAACTGATTTATCTGTTGTTCAAATACTGCATAATCATCTTTCAAATCTGCATTTTGCTGTTCAAGCATTATCGTTTTAGGCGAATCAATATATTGAAACGCAATTGCGACAATTATTGCCGCTGTCACAATTGCGGTTGCAAAAAAAGCAAACACCCGAAGCAGCTTTATATGCAATGGTGTTACAAGTTTTTCGTAGCGTAAAGTGTGTGTATTAAAAAAGTACTTAATCTTTTTCATGCCTTTATGCAATCCAATGCTTAAAAAATATAAGGCTTAAGTGCTGAACGGATAATCATCAAAGATAATTTTAATCATTACAAACAATTTGTAAAAAATAAATACGGGCAATCGCAGTTTATTTATGAGGTAAAAAAATTGTAATTAAAAGTTATTTCTTTTTTCTTTGGGGCTCTCATCTTTGCAATGTTATCAACTGTAGTTTGCGGCTATCCGTTACAAGTCCTCGCCACAAAAGCATCGCACAAATCTTCAGCTGTGGGCTTTTCACTTCTATCCGCAGCCGCTCATCTGTTGATGCTCTGTTCAGCTTTAGGCTTCACTTCAAAAACTAAATATTATTATCGTGATCGTTCAACTTTAATGTATTCTATAATCTCATCAATTTCTTTATCGGTAAAATTTGGAAAAGATGTCATTTTAACTTTATTAAATTCATTAAACATTTCATTATAATATTTATTTCCCGATTTTATAACACTATCACTGTTTCTTATCCAACCATATAATTCTTTTTTGTCGTAATTATTTCGCACAATATTTTCTAACCATATTTGGTCTGTAGCACGAATCATATGACAGGCTGAGCAGTTTTTATCAAACAAGGCTTTCCCTTCGGAAATCTGCGGAGTATTCATTAAATCATCGTTATGTAATAACTGGCGGTTGTTTTTTAATTGTCTTGGTTTTTTCATAAGAAATAATATAATATCCGGCGTAGATTACTGCAAAAAGTACACATGCATAAAGCACGCCTTTAAAAATATATCTCACTTCGCTGTTCATGTAATTGGCACTTCAAAGTAAGCTGATATTTTTATCAATTATCTTTGACGTCTTAAAATTTTATTTCGATAAATTTTTTGAGTAACCTCTTGGCGAGATTAACTTAAGTTAAAAAAAGCATTTTTGAAATAATGAATTTAACCTTAGTAGAAAACAATAACCCGGAAGCAAAAAACCTTATTAGCTTATTCATTTTAAATAAGGTAATAAGGTTGAGTTATATCTTAAACTTATCTACTAAGGTTGAAATACATCTTAAATAAAAGAGGCTTATATAACTCCGCCAACTGGTAAAAGAAATATTTACAAACAGCAAGATTAGTTTATGACTTCAGCAGAGATAAGGCAAAAGTTTCTTGATTTTTTTAAAAGCAAAGGACATGATTTTGTTCCTTCTGCCCCTATCGTTATAAAAAACGACCCGACGCTGATGTTTACCAACGCCGGCATGAATCAATTCAAAGATTATTTTCTCGGTAATAAACAAGCGCCCTACAAACGCGTTGCGGATACACAAAAATGTTTGCGCGTTAGCGGCAAGCATAACGACCTTGAAGAAG
>JAICKT010000336.1 GCA_025927795.1 Parafilimonas sp.
ACAATACATTGATTTTACAAAAGATTATACTTCTGCTCTTAAATACCTTGTTCAGGCACTGAATGCTCCCAAAACCATACAACCTGTTAATGAAGAAAAACAACAATCCGGAAATTTAAATAAGCAAAATACACAACAACAAAATGAAGGCGCTGCATCACAAACTAAACGCAGAAAAATTTTTTTAATTCCTGTTATTGTGGTTGCTGCAATAATAATTTTATTGGTGATATATTTTCTTTCGAAAGAAAAAAATTCAGACAAGCCGTTTTCGAATACAACTATTTCAGACACTACTCAAAACAGCACTATAAAAAATACAACCGATGCAGATACCGGTGCGAATAAAATAAGTACAGCAGGCTTAAGCATACAGGACATGTTAAAAAAAGCAACTGCAGCTAAGGTGAATAATAATTTTGAAGGTAGTGTTTATTGGTACAAACAGGCAGCATTAGCAGGTGATAAATCGGCATACATAAATCTCGGAAATCTTTATGATGCATTTGCCGCAAGGCAATCAAATATTGATTCAGCAATTTATTGGTATCTAAAAGCCGCAGGCAATAATGCTACAGGCTATGATACCAAACAAGGCATTACATATCTGCAACAAGCGGCAAATAAAAATAATCCTCCGTGTATGGAGTTTCTTGGTCATCTGTACATGAATGGATTTGAAAATATTTCTAAAGATGATGAAAAGGGTGTGTACTGGCTGAAGAAAGCAATGAGTGCACGAAACGTTTTTGCAAAAGGCTTTTATGGTATAATGTTATATGAAGGCAGAGGTGGTCTTACAGCAAATCGCGCAAGAGGACATGCATTAATATCGCAGGTTTATAACACAACAAATAATAATTATTGGAAAGAAGTTTTGAATAATCATCCATAACTTTTTTGCAAAGATGTACCAGGCTTTTGTATTGAATAGCACTTCAATTGATATTGCATGTTTGAGGTCTAAAGAAATTCATAGCTAACGCAGTGAAGTAAACTTCTTAGACAAGCGTTTCTTCAAAAAACAATTTATCTTCTGCATTGTTTTTGAGATGAAGACATAAACGAATAGATGCTGCAGGAAAAAACAATAGACGATTTATTAGACATAGAAGAAATTTATCTTGAACCCGCAGTTTACAATTATGAACGCGGTAAAGAAATACTCGCAAAATATCAGGGCGCTAAATTGATAGAAGTACCATCGCACTGGAAAATTCCTGAGCTGCATGGCAATGAAGGTTCCATCAACGATTGGACGAGTATTAAAAAACATGTACTTGTTCTCGGCATAAAAAAATCTTTAACCTGCAGACCCAATACACGCAGCTCGCATTTTGTGGCACCATCGCATTCAAATGGTTGTACTATGGCTTGCAGCTATTGTTATGTGCCGCGCAGAAAAGGTTATGCAAATCCCATCACCATTTTTGTAAACATTGAACAGATCATGAATTACCTGCGCAGGCATACAGCAAAACAAGGTGTATTACCGCAGCCAGACCACATTGACTCTACATATTGGGTGTATGAATTTGGTGAGCAGGGCGACTGTTCTACTGATGCTGCCATTTGCAATAATGTAAAAGACCTCATGAATCTCTTTAAAGAATTGCCCAATGCAAAACTCACGTTTGCTACCAAGTTTGTAAACAGGCAAATGCTTACGTATGATCCGCAGTTAAAAACAAGAATACGTTTTAGTTTAATGCCGCATAAAATGAGTAAGCTGGTTGATGTACGCACATCGCCTGTCAGCGACCGCATTGATGTGATGAATGATTTTGCTGATGCCGGTTATGAAGTGAATATAAATTTTGCGCCCGTTATTTTTTATGAAGGTTGGGTGGAAGACTGGATGATTTTGTTTGATGAACTCAACGGCAAACTGAATGAAAAAACAAAACAACAATTAACATGCGAAATTATTTTTCTTACGCATAACGAGCAGTTGCATGAAGTAAATGTGGGCTGGCATCCCAAAGCAGAAGAAGTTTTGTGGAAACCCGAACTGCAGGAAGTAAAGTACAGTGAAACCGGCGGCAAAAATGTGCGTTATAAACGCGGCTTTAAAGGCGAGCTGGTGCAAACAATGGTTGACATGGTAAAAGACCAGCTCCCTTACTGCGGTATTCGTTATGCGTTTTAGTTTGTAAAAAACTTTTACTCAAAGAACTATTAACTTTCATGCATGAATAAAAATAATTCGGGCAGGCGAAAGTTTATCCAGTCATCTGTATTGGGTTTGGGAAGTATTTCTGTATCGCCGCTGTTAACTGCAAAAGATGTTACCGAAAAAAATTTTCCTGGTAAACAAGCACAAAATAAATTGAATATTGTTTGCGTGGGTGCACATCCCGGCGATCCTGAATTTGGATGTGGTGGTACGATGGCAAAATATAGCCAGGCAGGTAATAACGTAACATTTCTTTACCTCACAAGAGGTGAAGCGTACAATGATAAACAAAGCTATGAACAGTCTGCTGCGTTAAGAACAAAAGAAGCAGAGAAGGCATGTGAAATTATTCATGCAAAGCCTGTGTTTGCGGGACAAATTGATGGCAACACAGAATTAAATAAACAACGCAATGAAGAAGCTACAAAGCTGATTCTTTCGCTGCAGCCGGATATTGTTTTTACACACTGGCCGTTAGATTCGCATCCTGATCACCAGGTATCCGGATTGCTTGCATTAACTGCATGGGTTCGTTCTCAGAAAAAATTTCATCTATATTTTTATGAAGTAAATACAGGCAGTGAAACCATGGGTTTTTCGCCTACAGATTATGTTGATATTACTGCTGTGCGTAACATAAAAAAAGCAGCCATGTTTGCGCATGAAACACAAAGCCCGCGGGAAGTTTATGAACAATTTTTTAAAACGATGGAAGAGTTTAGAGGATTAGAAGCAGGTGTAAAAGCAGCCGAAGCTTTTATCTATTTTAAACCGGAAGATCAAAGGGCAAACATTGCAGGATTATAAGTTATTATTTTTTCTTCCTTTCATAACGAAGTAACGGCAACGCAGATGAATTGCTGTTTATATAAATATTGAGCTAAAAAAACCTGTTAGCTTTTCAAAACTAACAGGTTTCATAATCATGCAATAATTTATTTGGAAGCCATTGCCTCTCCGTATGAATCGTAATATTCTTTGTGCTCACTTATCTTTCCATCCCTGAAAGTAAATACCATTGCCCAGTCACCGGAATAAGCATTACCTGTTTTTTTCGATTTTGCATCCCAATGCCCCAGTGCAACTACTTTGTCTCCTTGCGAAACATATTCATAAATTTCAAAGCCCGGAAAATCTTTGTTGGCATAAATGTATTTGAAGAAATCTTCAACGCCTTTTTTTCCATGGTACACGCGGGCATACGGAAGTATCTCAGTAGGTCCGGGGCAAGTCCATTTAATATCATCTGTAACCAGGTCGAGAATGGCGGGAACTTTACCCTGCCCAAATAAATCATATAATTCCTGGGCGATGTCTTTGTTTGTCATTGTTGCAGTTTCCATATTGTTTTTTTTAATAGTGAATAATTTTTGCCAAAGTTCTGCCCGCTCTTAGTGTTGTTGTGAGGACAAACAACGCGTAATGTTTCACATTCCCGTTAATCATCAGTACAAATTGTGCATCATCCGGATTATTTTGTCTTTCTTCTTTAATCGCATATTTTTTTATCAGTATAATGTGATGATGAGAAATGATACATGGTTAACTTTATAACAATATCAAAACTTGCCGTTTCTAAAATCAATATTTACAATTTTCTGTACCTGTCTTTGTCTAACGATTGCTGCGCAACTTTCGACGGGTTATGAAACTATTTCCATTGCACAGGGTTTATCGCAGGGGATGGTATTTGCCACACTGCAGGACCAGGAAGGATTTATATGGGTAGCTACAAAAAACGGATTGAACCGCTATGATGGTTACAACTTTAAAGTCTTTACCAATGATCCTTACGATTCAAATTCATTAAGCGGCAATACTATCACGGCACTCTTTGACGATAGTAAGGGGCGGATATGGGCGGGCACCGACAATGCCGGTTTGAATATGTATGATAAAAAGAGCTCCCGGTTTTACCGGATCCCACATCGTGGCAATGATGCCAATAGTTTATCAGGTAGCTGGATACGCAATTCAATCGCAGAAACAAACGACGGCAAGATACTCGTACCAGCTGAACAGGCAGGCTTGAATGTAATTACCCTTCCCAACGATTTTTTTGAAAAGAAAACAACGCCTGTTATTGTAAGATTATCGCTGCCGGGAAACGAACAGGTGTATGGAATAGGAAAAGACAAAACCGGAACAATATGGATAAGCAGCTATTCCAATAAAGTATATCGTTTTGATGCCGTCAACAATACTTTCCAGTTATTCGATGATTATCGTTTTTACAATAGTGGTTATGAAACTGATGATGGAGCCGTTTGGATCAACAATAATTTTTTTCTTTGGAATGGAACTGATGCAGTGCCGTTATTTGATACAACAAAAATAAAACCCGGTAACCTGCTGATGAAGTGCAAAACTGAGCCGTGGATAGATTTTCATGAAGAACTTTTTTATTATGATATAAGTAAATGGGCGCCGGGTGAGCCTGTGCAGTGGGGTTATGAAAAAAATCTGCCTGAAGATTCCAAAGTGTTATTTCCTTTTTTAATTGACCGCTCCGGCATGTTATGGGCAGGCACCAAAGGATATGGATTGCGGAAATATAATATTGCATCACGAAGGTTTCGCCCGGAAGCAACTGGATATAGTGTAAGATATATTGTGCCTTCTGCCAATGGTGTTTTTTTAGGAGCTTATCCTTATGAATGGAGGAAACTGGTAAATGATTCCGTTGAAGGTAATGCACTCCGAAAGGTTGCGCCTACTGCTGCTATCGATAACTTAGTTATTTCCAAAACCGGTGATTACTGGATAAGGGATGACGATGTAAATGCAAAAGCAGGACTATTGCAATATCGCATCAAAACAGGAACAATAACAGCATTTCCCACTGTTCAGTGTAATCACGGGCAAGGTGATAAGCAGCCTA
>JAICKT010000323.1 GCA_025927795.1 Parafilimonas sp.
AGGAATTTAGCGCTTTTCCAAGCAAATATTAACCTTGGTGAGAGTAATTTAACGCAACACAAATTCAAAAAAGCAACTGATTTTTTTTTAAAAGGGTTTAGCAACTTTGGAATAAATCTTCATAATGATATTAAACAAAACCCTCCAACTATTCAATTAAGTAAAATTGCTAATAAAGACCCAGTTATTGTAATAATGGATGATAAAACCAATCTTCTTTTAGAACAATATAAAAGCAATCATGATAAGACTTTCTTAACTGCATGCCTGCAATCAGCAGTTGTTACAGATTCAGTTATAACACAAATCCGGCATGAACAATCAGGTGAGCAAAGCAAACTTTACTGGCGGGATAAAACAAGAGATTTTTTTAGCAATGCAATAGAAGCATGTTATTTAGATGATAATCCAGATCTTGCTTTTTATTTTATGGAAAAAAGCCGGGCGGTGTTACTAAATGATAAATTAAATGAACTGGGTGCATCAACTTATTTATCTGCCGTGGATGCCACTAAACAGGAGAACTATCAAATTAAAATAGTAGAGCTTGAACAAAAACTTAATACTATCGCTGAGAATTCAAATGCATTTAAAAATATTCAACTTCAATTGCTCAACACTAAAAATGATTTTGAACAATATATAAAATCACTCGAAATAAAATATCCTGCATATTATCAATATAAATATGCAGATAAAGTTCCTTCGTTACAAAATCTTCAGTTGTTCCTTAAGAAAAATAACCAAAGCTTTGTTCATTATTTTATGGGTGATACAGTAAGTTTCATTTTAGCCATCACACCAAAAACTGCAAAGCTTATGCGCCTTTCCCAAACAGATTTTAGCAAAGAACAACTTTCCGCTTTTTTACAATTCTGTGCCAATAAAGAAATGCTGAATAATAATTATAGTTCTTTTACTCAATTGTCTTATTCAATTTATAAAAAAATATTTCAGCCACTACAATTACCAAATGGCAGAACAGTTATTTGTGCTGACAACATTATCATTCCTTTTGAAGCTTTGTGTAAAGATGCAAATGGCAAAAATTTTTTATTAAATGATTATAGTTTCAGTTATGTTTATTCTGCACGTTATTTAATGAAGCAGTTGAATAATGCAAATGCCTCAGGAAATTTTCTTGGTTTTGCTCCTGTTTCATTTGCTGCTTATCTTAATGTGCGTGATTTAAAAAACGCAGCTATTGCTTTGCAAGCTTCCGCGGCTTATTATCATAACAATAAATTATTCACCAACCAAAATGCAAGCCGTAATAATTTTTTTAAGTATGTTTCATCTTATTCCATTGTAAGTATTTTTTCTCATGCACGCGCCGATACAACAGATAATGAACCGGTGCTTTTTATGCATGATTCTGTTATTCATTTGTCGGAATTGCAATTATTAAATAAACCTGCAACAAAACTTATTTTATTAAGTGCCTGCCAAACTAATGTAGGGAAAGCCGCAACAGGAGAAGGTATTTACAGTTTGGCAAGGGGCTTTGCAGCAGCAGGTATTTCTTCAGTTGCCGCTACATTATGGAAAGCAGATGAGCAAACTATTTACAGCGTTTCAGAAAAGTTCAATGAATATTTATCGCAGGGAATGAATAAAGATGAGGCATTACAAAAAGCAAAGTTGTACTTCATTCAAAACAACAGCAACAGCGAAAAACTTCTTCCCTATTACTGGGCAAATATGATTCTAGTAGGCAATACAGATGCAATAGACCTGCAATCAAGAAGCTCAATTTATGATTGGATAATAAGTGGCACAATTATATTAATCTGCATCGCAACAATTTTATTATTTAGAAAAAAGAAAAATAGAAAACTTATTTAACGGTATATTTTGCAAAAGCCCGCTTGCCCTTTATAACACAGGGAAACAACACCGAATTTTCGTCCAATTGCATTCCTTCTTCAACCATGTATGAATATTTTAGATTCATAGAAATAATTGGATGTTTAGTATAGCTGCCATCAGCATGCAAAACGATATCAGTTAAAGATTGCTTATTGTTTTTATCAACAGGTGCGGAATAAATTATGTGCAGGGCATTTGGTGTATTTACAAAAACTGAATGTTCAATTAAGTAAGAAATATCAGTTATTCCTGAAGCATTAAAACATTGTGACCATTTTAAATTGTTTTGAGCATCTACATTTAAAACAGCAAATGCGGCAGTTTGCAAACGCGGTTTTATAATTTGTCCGGATGGTGTAAAATGTTGAGGACTTGACCCGCCACTATACCATGTTGGTCCACTTGACACATTAGAACTCATATAAATGCCATTACCATTTAAATCTTTTTGCGGAATCATGGATAAAACACGCCCTTCATAAAACGAACCTATGTATGAAACAACTTCATTATTCCCGTAATATGAGTATGATGGCGAATACGATTGAATTGGCGTATTGCCTATGTCTTCTGCAGCAACAAGAACATCTGAAGTATTATTTCTTAATGAAACATTACTTAACTTATAATAATAAATGTTTTGCAAACAGTTATTCATACTGTCTGCGTAAGATAAAAGTGTGTCTGTATTTCTATCTGTAAGGTCTTTGTTTAACTGCCAGGTAAAAATTTTTGCACCAGCAACATCGGAGTCGCGGTTCATCAATTGAGAAGTGAGCAAATAATATTTATCATTTTCATTAATATCAATATTTGTCCAGTTTAAATAACCATTATTTATATTCCTGATAGTGTTGCTTGAAGAATTGTTACTAAGATTGAGTTTATAAACCCTTAGCTTTGAATTATCTCTTGTTGAATCAATAACAGGAAAAATTAATTTATCATCAGTAAGAAAAGCCTTGCCAATTGCAGAGGACAGTGTATCAAATGGTAACGTAAATTTATCTGAGTGAATAATCTCATCATTTTTTACAAACACATATTGTATAGCAATTGCGTTATTTATTTCCGAAGGAGCTGTTCTTATTAAAGCAAAACTTTTATCGTTTGCCGATTTTAAAAGCTCATAATCTTTTGCATGCGCAATTGTTTGTGTATCTATGATGTTACCATCTGCATCAAATCTTATCAAATTCCATATGAATGATTCATTTATCGGATATTGCAAAACAGCGGCAAATGAATTTCCCTCATTTAAAAAATTAATGGACGAAATCTCCGGAACAATTGGCTTAAAAGATGTTTTATGCAATAGTTTCATGTTATTATCATAAACCAAAATTTCTGAGTTTGCCTTTCGCCAATTATATGAATAAGTATACATCCATACTACAATATTATCTTTCACCCGACCAATTATTTTTGATTCTGTGTATGATAGATTATTTAGAGCGGGGCTATAAGTAAAATTTTGGGCACTTAGGTTGATGGAAAGGTTTACACAAAAGAAAATTAAAAAATAAAAAAGATTTTTTCGAATTTTCATATCTAACTATTATTCAACTGTAAGTTTTGCAAGTACAAGTTTATCCGTATTTATAGTGGGAATAATAATAGAATTTGAATCCATCTGAACACTTTCATTAAGCAGATACTCGTATTTTAAATTCATAGGAACCAACTGCCTTATAACGTATCTGCCATCATTTTTAAGTATAATTTCATCCAGAGATTGTTTATTCTTTTCACTGAGTTTAGAATAAATAATAATTAAACTATCTTTTACACTAATAAAAATTGATTCATTTATTGAGATGTCGGGATATTTATCCGCCAACGCATCAAGGCAACGAATCCATTTTATATTATTTTCTGAATCCGTATTTAACACAATAATCTTACCTTTTTCTAAGAAAGGATTATCGTCATTCTTTTTTCCCGAACTGTTAAGTGGTGTACTATACGCATTTTTTAAATTCGTCACTTCCTTTAAAGGATCTTCATAAGATTGCGGTGCATAACCATTACCATTTAATTCTTTTTGAGGTACCATGGAAAAAACACGCCCTTCATAAAATAGTTGTGGCATTGAAGGGTAATAGGAACCGGAAGAATATTTACCGTTCATATTATCAGCATATTCATAAAAACTGTAATCATACGAAATAATAATATCGGCTTTATTGTTTTGAAAATCTGCAGTGTTTAATTTATAATGAAAGATGTTCTTTAAACATGCGCCGGTACTATCATTCGCGGCAAATAATGTATCCTGGCTTACATCGGTAAGATCTTTATTCAAATTCCAAACAAAAATTTTATTATCATCATATACATTTCTATTGCGCCATGTTGCAAGAAGTGTGTAGTGCCAGTTATTTTCATTTAGATTAATAGTTGATGAAATTAAATAGCCATTTTGTATGCTGCGAATGGTATTGATTGATGTATTGGTGGCGAGATTAATTTTAAATAATGCAATGGTTGAAGAAGAACCTGCTATAGTATTTACAGGTACTATTAAATTATTTTCATCCAATGCTATTTTACCAAACCTTGAAGAATCTCTGTCAAAAGGCAGCGTGATTTTATCAGCATGTATTAATGAATCATTCTTGATAAAGTAATACTGCAGGCTGGTTGTTTCACTGGTGTCTGAAACGATTTTTCTAACAAACGCAAAACTTTTACTCCGTTGCGATTTTATCAATTCAGATGGTTGCTCACTTTTAATAACACGGTAAAGAACTTTTCCGCCTATAACATTTGCGTCCTCATCAAAACTTATTAACTCGCAAACGGAAAATTCTTTTTCATCATAACGAAGAATAGCTGAAAATGAATTTTCTTCATTTATAAAATTGATAGAAGCATATTTGGGTGTAAGTGATTTAAACGAATGTTTATGCAGTAAATGCATCTGGTCATTATAAACAAAAATTTCTGATTTTCTGGTGTCCAGGTCATCATGTTTGTAAACTAATATATTACTTTTTATGCGGCCAATAATACTGGTGGGTGCATAACTACCGGTTGCAGCACTATAAACAAAGTTTTGCGCTTTTGATTGGTTTGTAAAAAACGCTGAGATAAAAAAAACCAAGTTGAAAAAAAGCAAAAATTTTTTAGTGTTGGGTTTCATATATAAGGTTTAACTATTTTGACAACTCTTCAAGCCAGGATTTATTCGATTGTAAATTTAGCAAAGGCAAGCTTATTTTTAATAACACATGGAATAAGTATCGAGTGAATCTAACGGAAGTTTTGGTTGAAAAAATATGTATCATTAAAAAATAAAATCAAATCTCAAGCAAAGCTTTAACCGGGTCTTTGCTAAATAATAATAGCTCAGGGTTTTCAAGTAATTCTTTTACACGCACTAAAAAACTTACGCTTTCTCTGC
>JAICKT010000670.1 GCA_025927795.1 Parafilimonas sp.
GGTAACTTTTCCCGGCACATGAGATTTGGTTGACATTAGTGTGTTTGTTATTTATCAATAAAAGTAATGTTAAAAAAGATAAAATAAAAAATAAGAAAATAAAAAATTATCTGAAGATAACGCACATGCATATACGAAATAACATGCACACGGCTATAAACGTGAACAAGCATATTTCTCTATTAAAACGCTTTTTCAAAGAAAACATGCTTAGTAAATAAACAATAACTAAAGAATTATCATTTTAAAACAGGTAAATTAAAAGGGATCTACATCAGCAATAACAACAACGCTTCTAAATTTTTTTTCTGCTTTCAAAACATCAATATGATTGTTGATTACTTTCTTCTGAATTTTTAAATGAGCCGCGCCCTGCGGCAGTTTCAGCAATATCTCCATCAAAAACATGTTTCTTACCCGATTCACAACTGGTGCCGCCGGGCCAATTATTTGAGCAAAATCTTTTTGTAAAGAATTTGCCAGAATATCCGCTGCTTCAAATACTTTTTCTTTAATTGCATGTTTTAAAGTGATACGAATTAACCGGCTGAATGGCGGATAAAAAAATTGCTTTCGCATCTGCATTTCAAATTCATAAAATTTTTGATAGTTATGTTGCTGCACAAACAATAAAACCGGATGATCAATTCTGGAAGCCTGTATAAGAACCAGTCCCCTATTGGATTTGCGTCCTGCACGCCCACTTACTTGCTCCCTTAATTGAAACGCTCTTTCATTCACCCTGAAGTCTGCGAAAGTCAATAATCCATCAGCATCAAGCACGCCAACCAAACTAACTTTTTCAAAATCCAGGCCTTTGACGACCATTTGCGTTCCCGCAAGGATGTCAATGCGATGTTGTTCAAATAATTTAATCAAAGTGTCGTGTGCATTTTTTCCTTTTACTGCGTCCACATCCATTCTTGCAATTTTGTTATTTGGAAAATCATGGGTTAATTCTTCTTCAATTTTTTCTGTTCCAAAGTTTTTTTCCATCCAATTTACACTTCCACATGCAGGACATGAAACCAGCTTCGGATAAGTGTTTCCGCAATAATGACAATGCAATTTATTAGAATATTTATGCAAGGTTAATGTAACAGAACAATTCACGCATTGAGGAATAAAACCACAAGTACCACAAATTAACAAGGGCGCGTAACCCCTTCTGTTTTGAAAAAGAATTACTTGTTTATCATTTTGTAAAGTGATCTCAATTTCTGCTTTCAGTTGCGGCGAGATCATCACTTTTCCTTTCTTCGAAGCAGCGACTGTTTTGGTATCTATGATTTTAATTTCCGGCAATTGCGTTCCACCAAATCTTTCAGTAAGCGTTACCAAAGCATATTTATTTTTTTGTGCATTGTAATAACTTTCCAAAGAAGGCGTGGCGCTTCCCATCAAAACTTTTGCATTAAAAAGGGAAGCATAAAAAACAGCAGCATCACGTGCATTGTAGCGTGGTGCCGGATCCTGCTGCTTAAAAGATGGATCATGTTCTTCATCAACCACAATTAATCCAAGATTTTTAAAAGGGAGAAA
>JAICKT010000149.1 GCA_025927795.1 Parafilimonas sp.
GTCCACCCAACCTGCCCGCCAATAGATGTAACGGCAGTATTGCCAATACGAACTCTGTTAGATGCATTCACCTTTGCGTTATAACCAATCGCGGTTGCGTTCGTTAAACCAGGTTTGGTGACATCTGCACTGTATCCAAGCGCGGTATTAAAAGAGCCAGATATGTTTCCAGAAAGTGCATCCCTTCCATACGCTGTGTTATAGTTGCCTGTAAGGTTGTTATACATTACATCAAGACCTGTGGCAGTATTATCATGGCCCACGGTGTTTTCAGAGAGTGCGTCAATACCAATACCAGTATTGTTTATGCCATCTGTATTGGAATATAAAGCATCCACACCATAAGCAGTATTATATTCCCCCTTAAGATTATTTAATAACGCCTGATGACCGGTAGCTGTATTGAAGATGCCACTTGTATTACTACCCAATGCGCCATATCCATTTGCTGTATTATAATTGCCATCTGTATTATTGTGAAGTGCATGATAACCAACTGCGGTATTATGTTTTCCAGACAAATTGGAATATAATGACTGATCGCCTAGAGCTGTATTTTCAAATCCTTCTGTATTAAAATTAAGTGATCTATATCCGATAGCTGTATTAGAATAACCATTAATATTTTTTTCCAGCGTTAAATGCCCCACGGCTGTATTATAGTTCCCGTCTTCATTTGAATAAAGCGAATAATAACCAATTGCGGTATTCGATTCACCTGTTATATTCTTATGCAAAGAATAAGCGCCTACCGCTGAATTGTACGAGCCGAATGTATTAAGAGTAAGTGCCTCGTATCCAAAGGCACTGTTGAAATTTCCATCTAAGTTATAAAACAATGATTGAACTCCAGTGCCAGTATTTCCACTACCGTGGCGGTTAGAATATAAGACCAAGTCGCCAATAGCTGTATTTGAATATCCATCCTTGTTTTTGAATAATGTATTATTTCCTACAGCAGTATTAGAATATCCAATTGTATTATTAAGCATCGAATAAAATCCAATAGCTGTATTCCAATCGCCAGTTGTATTATGTGATAATGCTGAAGTGCCCAGCTTTGTATTATTGCTCTGAGCAGTGACATTAAAAGTACAACAGATAAAAAACGTCCCAAAGAAGATAGGTAGTAATTTCGTTTTCATAAAAATTTTTTAGAACCGAAAGTTCATTTCTAACTGCTGTCGAAACAATACCTCATTGCAGTATTTTTAAAATCAGGAGAGGCCTTGCTGGCGTGCTTTTATAACAGCTTCATTACGGCTGGTTACGTGAAGTTTTCTGTAAATATTTCTTACATGTGTACGTACAGTTTTGTAGCTGATATATAATTTTTCTGCAATCGCTTTATAATTAAGTGCATCTTCCATCAGGTGAAGTATTTCTTTTTCTCTTTCACTTAAATGATAATCTTCACCTCCGGGCGATACAAGAATAATGTTCTGGTTGGTGAAAAAAGTAAGCACCTGCTTTGCTACAGCAGCGCTAAAAGGAGCGCCGCCATTATATACATCATTTATTGCTTCGATATATTTATAAGGTGGATCATTTTTCAGAATATAACCGGAAGCACCCGCGCACAATGCTTGAAATATTTTTTCGCTTTCATTAAATATAGTTTGGATAAGGATTTTTATACGAGGATATTGCTCACTGATCTTTCTTGTTATTTCAATGCCGCTTAATCCGGGCATCCCAATATCCATTAAAATCACATCAGGGTCACTTCTGCGTATATCGGCTTCCCACCTGTTGCCATCTGCAAAAGCACCGCAGCAAGAAAATCCTATGGTGCCATTAAGAATGGTTTGAAGAGCATCTCTCACCAATTTGTTGTCTTCAAATATCGCTACCCTTATGTTCATGAGTGATTTCAAATATTTATAAAAAACTTTCCGGTAACAATACCTCAATGGATGATTTTCAGGAAGACGCTTCTATCGAACATTGCAAAGAAATAACAGTGCCTTTTTTAGGAATGGATCGTAAATAAAATTTTGCTTTGATATAATCTGCTCTCTTTTGCATATTCATCAACCCGTTTCCTGTTTTAACTGTTGTCATATCAAATCCCTTTCCATTATCGCTTATTGCAAACTCTACGTTATGATCAGAATGATGAACGCTTAATTGAAGCAGTGATGCACTGCTATATTTAATGGCGTTATTGATTGCTTCTTTAAATAAAAGATATATGTTATGCCGGATATTCAGAGGCAAATCAAATTCAGCTAAGTGTTCCGGTGAATTTATCTGAACTTTTATATTTTTTGCCGCTGCCATTTCTATAGCATATTCCCTGAGTTTTTGAAATAAATCTTTAATTGAATTATGCTGTGGATTTACTGACCATATAATATCACTTAGTTTATTTACTATATTGTTTGCTGATTGCTGAATTATGTTCAGCGATTGCTCTACTTCATCTGTATGTTGCGACTGTATCTGGTTTTCTGCAAGGTGACTGTAAAGAACAATGCCGCTTAATGTGCCACCAATGTCATCATGCAATTCCTGGCTGATGCGTAAGCGCTCATTTATTTTTTCTGTTTCAATAAGCTGTGTTTGCAGCATCTTTATGTGTTCTAAAGAACTTTCAACTTTTTCTTTTTCTTTTTGTAATTCTTGTGTACGCAGGTTTACTTTTTCTTCAAGCAATATTTTTTCTCTTTTTAAAATTTTTTCTCTCCATTTAATAAAGATGATTAACGCAAGAAAAAATACAAGTACATATGAGGCGTAAGCAAACCATGTATGCCACCATGGGGGATTTATTATAATAGTAATGTAAGTGCCGTTTTCATTCCAAACACCATCATTGTTGGTTCCTTTCAATTTAAAAGTATAAGTTCCGGGATTAACATTTGTATAGGCTGCATAGTGTCTCGATCCGCTATACACCCAATCATTGTCTATTCCTTCCAACTTATAAGCATATTTATTTTTTACCGGATTGTAAAAGCTTAACGAGGAAAACTCAAAGGAGAAATAATTTTGGCTGTGTTCTAAAACAATTTCTTTTTTTTCATTGGCACCTTTTACCAAACTATCTAACAGTTTAAATCGGGTAATAACTAAGGGTGTTACCTGACCATTTGGTTTAATACAGAGAGGGTCAAAAAAATTGAATCCATTGTTACCTCCAAAATATAAAGTACCGTCCCGACCCTTACAACCAGCAGCCCGGTCTCTGTAACCTGCGGCAAAAATATTTCCCTGCAAGCCATCTTTATAATCGTAGTTTATAAAAGTGTTTGTAGCAGGATCAAATCGTGAAAGTCCATTACGGGTACCCAGCCAGAGATGTCCAGTGTTATCTTCAACAATAGAAAAAACTGTAGTGCTTGCCAGCCCATGTTTATCGGTAAAAGTTTTAAAGCTTTCTTTTTTGTAATCAAAATAACTTAACCCTCCTGCCCAGGAGCCAAGCCAAAGATTTCCTTTCTTGTCTTCATAAAAACTAAATACAATATTGGAAGGGATACTCGTCGGATCATGAGGATCATGTTTATAGTGACTAAAGCGTTTGGTCTTCTTATCATACCTATCGCTTCCCATACTGCCATAGCCGATCCATATATTATCTTTTGAATCGGCAAAAATGGTTTGAGCCGTACCATCGCTAATTCCATTTGGGTTTTTGGGATCATAAACATAATAATTGTCAAATTTGCTTGTTGTCTCATCAAAACTTCTGATGCCGTTTCCTGTTCCCAGCCAAAGAATACCTTGCCGGTCTTCAGTAATAGAAAAAATCACCCCATTTGCTATCGGAACAGGATAATGTGTAAACTTACTTGTGTGCTTATTCAATTGTGATAAAACATCCCCGTTACCTATCCAAAGATGCCCATGCTTGTCTTCTAACATTGACGTAATGGTATCATGCCTCAACGTTCCGGGATTGGCGGGATCATTCCTGAAATGAATATATTCGTTAGTTCTCTTATTCCAGCGATTCAAGCCTCCTCCATAAGTACCTATCCAAACTATTCCTGTTGAATCTTCCACTATTGCCGTGACTTGGTTATCACTTAAAGAATTATTATTGTTTGGATTGAACTGGCTAAGTCTAAATGCTTTTCTGTTCAGGTTTGCTTTATTAAGTTTTGCGTTCCATGAAGCAGCCCATAAAATGCCAGCGTTGTCGATTAGAAGACCATAGATATTATCGGAGCTTAAACTGTAAGCATCATTATCCGTATGAAAATATGAAGTAAAAATCGTACGGTCGCGGTTAAACTTATTTAAGCCTTTATCGGTAGCAATCCACAAATTTCCGTCCCGGTCTTCTTTGATAGCATTTCCAAACCAAACTACTAAATTGTTACTGCTAATAGAATGAATATTTCCTGGTTCATGTTGATAACGTTTAAATCTGCCGCTTTTTTTATCGAAACTGGTCAATCCATTATTGGTTGCGATCCACAGCAGGCCCGTCCGGTCCTCCATTACTGATCTTACAATATTGCCGCTTAAACTGTTTGGATTATTGGGATCATATTGGTAAGATGTTATACTGATATTTGAATGTGTGCCTCCTTTTACCGGAGTTGAATTTATCATGTGTAAACCTGCATTACTCCCTATCCACAATTTACCCGCATCGTCTTTATAAATAACGCTTATGCCATGCAAGTCGTGTAAATCAAAGGCAAATGAGTCTTCCAAAAATTTACCTGTTTTCCTGTTGAAGCGACCTAATTCGCTCGATGTGCTCGCCACCCATAGCATTCCATCAGTGCCCTCGTTAATAGCAATAATATTCGGATTAAAAAACTTTTCTTCGGGAGATGGTTTATAACGGGTAAATTTTTCAGTGGATCTATCAAATTTACACAAACCTTCAAACGTCGAAACCCAGATCGTACCATATTTATCTTCAAAAATGGTATAGATAAAATTTTGGGAAAGAGAGGTGGAGTCAAATGGATCAAACTGGTATTTGGTAAAAGAATACGCATCATACTTATATAATCCATCAAATGTACCGAACCATAAAAAGCCTTTGCTGTCCTGTAGTATGGCAGTTATTCTTTCATTCAAAAGCCCTTCTTCAACGCCTATATGCTCGAAATGTAGATTTTCGTTTTGGGCATAGCTTTTTTTATTAAAACTAAAAAGTAAAATCGTGCTAAATGCCAGGCCCAAAAAACCGTTAACTGTGCAACAATAGAAAAATATTTTACTGTCAGAGGTTTTCATTTTAAAAATTCTTCATTTCAGTGGCAATTAAATAATGAACTTACTTCCACTACCTTCCTTTGCCTTAGCCGTGGTCGATAATATGGTGAGTAAATGCCTCCTCCTTCACCTTCGGTCACAATGGGTTTGCCAACCACGTAACTCGATCACTAAAGGTCAGAAATTATACTGGTAGTTACTATTATAAATTGGCTTCCTTGTCTTCGCTGTGCGTTTGTAACAAAAAGGGAAGATGCTTTTGTTTCATACAAAGTGATTTTAGTTGTTATAAGCAGTAAACCGCTTAAGAAATATATGGAGGCGAATAAATGATCAGAGAATTTTGGAGAAGCAGATAATCCAGTTGATTATTAAATCATCTTATAAAGTTGAACTAATTACACAGATAAAAAAATTATTTATAGCTGAATTTTTGTTGGTCACAAGACTAACTAAGGCAAGGAATCTTTATTAGTCATAAGACCCAAAGAGGAAGGTGAAAAAGAAAGTGACAAACATCTTTACTTAAAGCTTTTTATTACTTTAGTACCTAAAATCTACTGCACATGAAAACGCTGGGCGCTTTATTGCTTTGTATGGTACTAACCATTTGTATGTATGGTCAGCAAAAAACATTATCCTTACAATACATTGATTCATCTGTAAAACCGGGAGATGATTTTTATATGTATGCAAATGGCAAATGGTATGATACGGCAACTATACCAGCAACAGAATCGCGTGCAGGTGCAAGAATAGAAATGGATTATACCACGCGGGCAAATATTAAAAATATACTTGAACAAGCGGCGGCTGCACATAGTGCACCGGGAACGATTGAACAAAAAGTAGGTGATTTTTTTGCATCAGGAATGGATACAGTTGCTATTGAAAAACTCGGTTACAAGCCTGTACAAAAAATGCTGAATGAAATAAACGCCTTAAAAAATGCAAAAGATGTAATGCATTTTGTAGCCTCACAATATACGCACTTCAATACAATGCTTATCGGTTTGTATGTGGCAGCTGATGATAAGAACAGCATGAACTATTTGCTACAGTTTTACCAGGCAGGACTTGGCTTGCCGGATAGAGATTATTATTTTAAAACCGATGCATCAACACAAGATGTAGTGAAGGCTTATCAAACTTATATCACAAAACTGTTTATGCTTACCGGTGATAACCCAACACAGGCAGCTAAAAACATGAATACTGTGTATGCGCTGGAAAAACAAATGGCAGCGAGCCATAGAACCAATGTTGAATTAAGAGACCCGCAAACCAATTATAATAAAATGGCTGTTGCCGATTTGGATAAACAGATGCCTGCTGTTAGCTGGAAAGAATTATTATTGAATCTTCATGCGAATACGGATTCAATAAATCTTGGACAACCCGGTTATTATGCAAAGCTTGATACTTTATTACAAACCGTTCCTGTTGATACATGGAAAACTTATTTGCGTTTTCATGTGCTGGATAATGCAGCACCTGTTTTAAGTAAAGATTTTGTAATAGCGAATTTTGCATACAATGGCACAGCATTAAGTGGTCAGCAACAATTGAAGCCATTGTGGGATAGACAGTATTATATAATTGACGGAACAATGGGAGAGGCGTTGGGGCAACTCTATGTTCAAAAATATTTTTCACCTGAAGCAAAACAAAGAATAACAGAACTGGTGAATAATCTTCAAAAAGCTTTTGCTATGCGCATTGATAATCTTGACTGGATGAGTGACAGCACTAAGCTGGTAGCAAAAGAAAAGCTGGCTACGTTTATTAAAAATGTTGGTTATCCTGATAAATGGAGAGATTATAGTAAGGTTGTTATTAACCGTAATACTTATTTTGAAAATATAAACAGTTGCGGAGAGAACGAATATAATTATATGATCAACAAATTAGGTAAGCCTGTTGATAGAGGTGAATGGGGTATGACACCACCTACCGACAATGCTTACTATAGTCCTACTTATAATAAAATCGTTTTTCCTGCGGGCATTTTACTATTTCCAATGTTTGATGTGCATACAGATGATGCATTGAATTATGGTGGTATAGGTGTAGTGATTGGTCATGAAATGACACATGGGTTTGATGACCTGGGAGCGCAGTATGATAAAGAAGGAAATTTAAAAAACTGGTGGAGTAAAGAAGACTATGAAAAATTTAAAGCAAAAGAAGCAATGGTTATTGCGCAGTATAACAGCTTTACCGTGTTTGACACCATGCACGTAAATGGAGCGCTTACACAAGGAGAAAACACTGCAGACATGGGAGGCGTTGCTATTGCCTACACTGCTTTTAAATTAACAAAGGAGGGACAGGATACAACTAAGATTGACGGCTTAACACCAGACCAGCGTTTCTTTTTGGCATTCGCACAAAGCTGGCGGAAAAAAGTAACTGACCAGTCATTACAACAACAGGTAAAAACAGATCCGCATTCACCGGGCTTTTTCCGCATTAAAGGACCATTGATGAACTTTACACCTTTTTATACAGCATTCAATGTACAACCTGGCGATAAAATGTATAAACCGGAAAATGAAAGAATAGCGATCTGGTAGCAGGCACTAAATTTATGCAGTGCAATAGTGCGATTTTTAATTTTTGAGTTATTGCATGTACATATTGGCTGAGCGTTTATTTTATTATATAGTCCTTACACAGTAACAGGAACATCTACCTTTGCACATCAATAATCCATACTTATGGCACTCCTTTTTGAACCCTTATCTATACGCAGCATTCAATTTAAAAATCGTATCGTTGTTTCACCTATGTGCGAATATTCCAGCGAAGATGGCTTTGCCAACGACTGGCATTTAGTGCATCTTGGCAGCCGTGCTGTTGGAGGCGCGGGATTGGTTATCGCAGAGGCAACTGCTGTATCGCCCGAGGGCCGCATTACACCTGATGATCTTAGTATATGGAAAGATGCCCATATTGATTTTCTGAAACGCATTACAAGTTTTATTACAGCACAGGGTTCAGTGCCTGGGATTCAACTGGCACATGCAGGAAGAAAGGCAAGTCATACCAGTCCGTGGAAAGGTAATCGTGCGTTAACACAAGAAGAAGGCGGGTGGACAACGATGGCCCCCAGTGCCATTCCTTTCAAAGAAGATGATCCATTACCTGAAGCCATGAGCATAGAAGACATTGAGCAATTAAAAAAAGATTTCAGAGATGCAACCATAAGGGCATTAGAGGCAGGTTTTAAAGTAATTGAATTACATGCTGCACATGGCTACCTGCTGAATGAATTTCTTTCACCCTTAAGCAACCACCGAACGGATAGTTATGGAGGCTCTTTTGAAAACCGCGTAAGACTATTGCTTGAAGTAGTAGAAATAGTACGCTCCGTGTTTACCGAAATGCTTCCGTTATTTGTAAGAATATCTGCAACAGAATGGGTGGAAGGCGGCTGGAGTATTGAAGATTCGGTGCAACTGGCAAAACTTTTTAAAGACAGGGCTGTTGACGTTATAGATTGTTCTTCCGGTGGTAATACACATAATCAGAAAATAACGGTAAAGCCTTTATACCAGGTGCCTTTTGCCGAAAAAATTAAAAAGGAAGCAGGCATGCTAACAGCGGCAGTAGGAATGATAACTACTGCAGAACAATGTGAAGAGATTTTGCAGCGTGGACAGGCAGACCTTGTAATAATGGCAAGGCAGTTATTGCGTGATCCTTATTTTCCCTTGCATGCAGCAAAGAAACTGAATATAGATATGCCATGGCCGGTTCAGTATGAAAGAGCAAAGCCAAAGTAAGCAAGAGAGAAGATTGATCTTGTTTGGTTCGTGACAACAATATTTAAATCTTCTGGCGGGTGTAGCCTCTTACTACATCACAGCTTAAGCAAATCTTTATACGCTTTATAAAAAACAATCATATCAATTCATATACACGCACGCATCAAACATTGTATATTTATGTAAATGCTTTTTATGAAACCATTCCTGCTGCTTCTGCTTTGTATCTCGTGTTCTTTTTTACTGCCTGCGCAGACTTATATTACACATACCAATGTTGTTGATGTCATCAACTTAAAAATAAACAGCGATGAAACGGTTGTAATAGCAAACGGTAAAATCACCAATGTAAATAAAAGCAGTGCTATAAAAATTCCTGAACATGCAACTATTATTGATGGAAGCAATAAATATCTTATTCCCGGGTTAGTAGATGCACATGTACACTTCTTTCAAAGCGGTGGTTTATATACAAGACCTGATGCGATTGATTTAAGAAAATACCATTCTTACGATACAGAGATAACATGGGTGCATCAGCATTTTGAAGATTTATTGCGGCGCTACCTGGCAGCAGGTATCACTACTGTAATTGACCCGGGCTCTACAGCAAATTTTTTAATGCAGCGTGATCCCTTTAAAAATAAAATTGATGTACCCACTATTTATATGACAGGTCCGTTGCTTACTACGTATGAGCCCGATGCATTTAAACACTTAGGTAATGATGAGCCTTTTTATTTTATGCAAACAGATGATGAAGCGAAAAGCTATACACAAAAAGAATTACAATATAAACCCGACTTTATTAAAATATGGTACATCGCATTAGGTAAGGTTGATTCCAGTGCAAGAGCTTCGTCGCATCTTGTAAAAGCGGTAATTGATGAAGCGCATCAGCATCATTTGAAAGTAGCTGTACATGCCACGGAAAGAATAACAGCACAACTGGCTGTAGAAAACGGTGCCGATTATTTGGTACATAGTGTGGATGATGAAGTGATAAGCAATGATTTTATACAGTTATTGAAAGCGCATCATATTGTGCTTTGTCCAACACTGCAGGTAGCTGATAATTATTTAAAAACATTTACACAGCAATATCAA
>JAICKT010000526.1 GCA_025927795.1 Parafilimonas sp.
ACTCATTGCTGCATTTTCTACATAACCTGTTGCAATAAGACTATTTTTTATTTCGCTGAAATGGTCTTTCATGTTGCCCTGCAAATCCATGTAGATTAAATTGTTTTTATTATAGCCGAGGTCTCTGTCTTTTATATGCTGAATTTGTTTGTAAACAATGATGGTTGATATGATGAGAATAACAGAAGCTGTGAACTGTGTTATCACGAGACCTTTGCGAATAAAAATAACAGCTCCTGAACTTTTTACCTTTATGCCTTTTAATACTCTTACAGGATTAAAAGATGATAAATAAAATGCAGGATAACTGCCCGCAATCAATCCTGCAAACAATCCAATTCCTAATAAGCAACCAAGATGCACTGGATTAAATAAATTAACTGATAGTTGTTTTTCTACAAGCTGATTATAAAATGGCATTAGTGTATATACCAATCCAACAGCCAATAACACGGCAATAAATGACATCAGTAAAGATTCGCTGATAAATTTTCCAATCAATCCTTTTTTACCTGCACCCATTACTTTTAATACACCTACTTCTTTTGCACGCTGCTCAGAGCGTGCAGTGGCAAGATTCATAAAATTGATACATGCAATAAGTAGTATAATGAACGCTATTGTTAAAAAAAGTTCTACATATTTTATGCCGCCGCCATCTTGCACACCGTTTACAAAATTGCTGCGCAGGTGCCAATCGTTCATACTAAACAAAAAACATTGATTGGTTGCGCCATCTACTTTTGTACTTAAATAATTTTTTAATTTTTTATTGATGAATGCAGGGTTTGTAGTTGGTGAAAGTTCAACAATTGTTTCCGTAAGATTATTGCTCCAGGGCTTTAACCAGTCATTTGCATTTTCCCACGTTGTATATGGCGAAAGCCATTGAAAATGATAGTAACAATTTGCAGGCAAATCTTTGAAAACACCTGTTACTTTGTATAATCCGTCAACGCTATATGCGCCATGCGCGTTCATTTTTATTGTTTTGCCAACCGGGTTTGCATTGCCAAAAAATTTTTGCGCCATTGATTCGCTAATCACAACATCATTAGGATTGTTTAATGCAGATGTTGCGTTGCCATAAATAAAAGGCAGTGTGTACATCGAAAGCACAGAAGGATCTGCATACATGCCGTTTTCTTTTATGGTTTTGTCGCCCACTACTGCTAATTCATCCATTGCCCAACTCAAGCGGCCACTATTAACGATGCCTGGTATATCGGCTTTTAACGCTGCCGCTAATGGTCCGGGAGTAGAACCATTCGTAGATATACCCGCATCACTTTTTTCGTTTTGCATAACATGATACAGGTAATCACGCTTAGCAAAATTGTGATTGAACGTAACCTCATCTTCAATCCATAAAAAAATAAATGCGGCGCAAGCAATGCCTACGGCCAAACCGAAAATGTTTAAGAAGCTGTAGGTTTTATTCTTCCATAAACTGCGGAATGTTGTTTTGAAATTATTTTTAAGCATAGACTTCGGTTATTCTTTCTGTGAAAAAGTGGCTTGGCACACGTATCAATTTTAAATACCAACGGTTATGCCAAGCCAGAAAGCCTTGCTAATAAAGGGTTTCGTAAACTAACGATTAGAAAAAGTGTTCGTAAACGGACAATAATTTTTAAACCTGTTACACTGTTAGTACATAAAAATTATTTGCCTCTAAAAAATTTTTTATCCGGAACCGTATCAGGATTCCGTTACTCTGCCCGGAGTGATTTCACAGGATTTGCAACCGCTGCTTTAATACTTTGAAAGCTGATGGTTATAAATGCAATTAATAACGCTGCAACGCCGGTGATAAGAAAAATATACCAGCCAATATTTATTCTGTATGCAAAATCCTGTAACCAGTTATTCATAAAATACCAGGCAACAGGTGAAGCAATAATAATTGCAATAGCTACCAACTTTAGAAAATCTTTTGAAAGCATTGCTGTAATGCTTACAACTGATGCGCCTAATATTTTTCTGATGCCTATTTCTTTTGTGCGATGCACAACAATAAATGTCATCAATCCTAATAAACCAAGACAGGTTATTAAAATTGCTACGCCACAGAAAAGTGACATGAGTGCTCCTAACTTTTGTTCCGTACGATACATTGCATCATACTCATCATCCAAAAAAGAATAATTGAATGGTCGCATAGGTGTATAGCTTCGCCATGTTTTTTGTATGCCTGATAAAACACCTGGTAAAGCGTTCGGTGCAACATGTACTAACAGACTTCCAAAGTATTGCGGGTTATTAAATAAAACCACTGGTTCAATTTTATCATGCAGGGAACTTGTATGAAAATCTTTCATTACACCAACAATAATTCCCTTACCAGTTAAACCAAGCAGCACTTCTTTACCTATAACATCGTTTGTTTTTAATTGATAGTGTTTAAGAAAAGCTTCATTCACGATATATTCATTCACTGTGTTTTCACCTTTAATTTTAGTAGGATCAAAATTTCTTCCTGCCAATAATTGAATGCCGAGTGTTGAGAGGTAATGTGTATCGCCGGCAATGGCACCTACAACATGCCAGTCGTCATCAGATGTTGGATTAGGGTTGATAGAAAAACCATTGCCTGTAACTGTTTCAAAAGGAGAGCGCCATGTTAAAGCAACATCCTGTACACCACTTATGTTTTTCAATTTATCAGCAAATGCGTCTAATTTATTATTCAAATCGGCGTTGCCGTGAATCAATAATACATGGTCTTTATTTAAACCT
>JAICKT010000226.1 GCA_025927795.1 Parafilimonas sp.
AAAACAGGCAATTCAATTTGATTGCCTGTTTAAAATATATTCGAAGAAGCTTGTACTATTCCGGCACATCGAATTACCTAATACCGACTAACATTCATGGCATTTTAAAAAACAGCTTTGATTTTTTTATCAACCCGTAAAACAGATTGCTGCTGAAATATTTTTTTATATGCATTGCGAAGACTATCTATATGTTGCGAAAGCTCACGGTTCATTTTATTTATAGTGATAACTACATGTGATGGTTCTGTATATAGTTCCCCTGATTTATTATCTACCCACTTTCCTTCGCTTGTAAGTATGGTAAACCCTTTTTGAAAAGTTGCCGTAACATTATTTTCAACAAATGCATTCCATGCAGAATCTGAAATAATTGTTCCGTTATCTTTTGATAAACCAAAGTATATATCTGTCTCAACAAATTTTTGTGTTGTACAACCATCAAGTATAAAAACAGTAAAAAATAATATTACTAAAAATATATTTCTCATGCTGCTTGCACAAATACTGAAATAAGTTCAGCATAATTTATCATCATACAACTTCCTTATTTCTTTTCAAATAAATAAGTTGCCCAAGATGATAGCTTTGATGTGTGGTTCTGGTAATGAGAACATTTAATTTATTCCTGTGCGGTTCTTTTATAAAATCTTCTTCTGATACTGCTGTATGGCGCGTAAACCATTCCGCAGTTTCCATCTTATTAAAATGATCTGTAAGCTTTGCATTAATTTCTTTCCAATACATTTTTAATACATCGGCAGATGGCATTGCGATGCCTGATTTATCAGGGTTGTCAACAAAAATAATATCCAGTTCAGGATGAAGCCTTTCACTTAAATCAAGAAGTTTAAATAAATTATCATTTATGGCAATAAGATGTCCTAAAAGATAAATACCTGTATTTCTGCCAGGCGCTGTTTCCTGTAATAATTCTTCATCCGAAAGGCTTTCAATTAATTTATTAACTCTTGTGTTTTGTGTTTGCCATGCAAGGAGTACCATTTTCACAAAAATTGCCTCCGATGATGTTGTTTTATTTAATTCATCACGCATCTTAAAAAATTAAAGTAACGTATATTTAATTAGTATCAGCGAAATTACAATTTAGTGGAAAACATATTTATAAGCAGTAAATTGTAATAGAAACGAATTGTATAAATATTTTGTTGCAAATATCGCGACTGCTAAATTGCATTACTTTCTTACTGCAAATACAATCAGGATAAACCACTTTTTTCTCAAAAAAAATAATATGAAATGAAAATTCTACGATTAAAAATTGCAATCACTTTATTGGTTGGCTTTGTAATGATTAATAAATCATTCGCTCAGGATCTTACAGCACAAACTGCTGTAAATATTATTAAAACCAATGCATCAACCATCGGCTTGTCAAAAACTGATCTTGATAATATGCGCATTTCTGCTGCATATATCGACAAAACTTCCGGCGCTTACATGATATATGTTCAGCAAACATATAAAGGTGCCGATGTGTTTAATTCCATTCAAACGTATGCTTTTAAAAACAACAAGTTGGTATCTGCTACAGGCCGTCCTTTAGCAAAAATTGCTGACATGGTAAATGCAAAAGATGGTAAAGCGTCTGTTATGCCTGCAAATGCAGTTGGTACTGCCGCTGCTGATTTAAAGCTTTTTCTAACAACCTCTCTTACTGAAGCAAAACAAATAAATGGAATTAAAGAATTTGATTTTGGCAAATTGAATATTTCATCTGTAAATGTAAAATCTAAACTTGTTTGGCTGCCCAATGAGCTAACAAAAAAAGCGTTGCTTACATGGCAGGTTGAAATTCAGCCTAAAGGCACTCCCGATTATTGGCTCGTAAATGTTGATGCATTAAAAGGTAATGTTATCAGCAAAATAAATTTAAATGTTGTTTGCGACTGGACACATCCAAAAAATTCAGGAGAGATCGGCACACACTTAATTACTACAGATTACACTGCAGCAGGTGATGAAGAAAAAGCATTAGCGATCAGTAGTGCAAAGTATAAGGTTATTCCTTTTCCAAAAGAAAGCCCCAATGTTGGCGCACCTGCATCAAAGTCAAATCCCTGGGAGCTTGCAGGAACAGGTAATAATGCAACTACTTTAAAATGGAACTCTAATGGTACTACTGATTTTGATAGTACGCGAGGAAACAATGTGCTTGCACAGGAAGACAGAAACGGAAATGATGGTTTGGGTAATGGTGCTAATTCTACAACTCCTCTTCCTGATCTCACTTTTAATTTCGCACCTAATTTCGGCAAAACGCCAACTAATGCAAAAAATCAAAACTTTGCTATTACCAATTTATTCTATTGGAATAACATAATGCATGACATTTCTTATCAATATGGTTTTGATGAAGGATCAGGAAATTTCCAGGCTAACAATCTTAGTCGCGGTGGCGCAGGTAATGATTATGTTTTTGCTGATGCCCAGGATGGTTCCGGCACAAATAATGCAAATTTTTCCACGCCTGTTGATGGAACTAACCCACGTATGCAAATGTTTTTGTTTGATGCGGTTCCCAACTTTATTGTAAATGCACCAACTGCTTTTGCGGGTAAAAAAACAGCAACAGAAGGCCAAATGAGTACTAATAATAAAATTGCTGATAGAGGACCTATTAAAAAAGCTGTGGTACTTTATAATGATGATGCTTCAGGCACTTCGCATCAAGCTTGTGCAGCACCTGCAAATGCAGGTGCGCTTGCAGGAAAGATTGCATTAATTGACAGAGGTACCTGCAGTTTTACAGTGAAAGTTAAAAATGCGCAAAATGCTGGTGCCATAGGAGTAATTGTTGCAGATAATGTTCCGGGTGAATATCCGATTATTATGGGTGGCACCGATAATACGATTACTGCACCCGCTTTTATGATAAGCTTTGAAACAGGTGATACTATAAAACAGTTTTTAGCAGCAAGTACAGCTGTAAACGTTACGATGAAACAAGGCGTTCAGTTAGATGGAGATGTTGATAACGGAGTAATTTCACATGAATTTACACACGGAATTTCAAACAGGCTTACCGGCGGACCCAATAATGTAACCTGCCTGCAAAATAAAGAGCAAATGGGAGAAGGCTGGAGCGATTATATGGCATTAATGGTTACAACAGACTGGAAAACAGCTACGGTTAATGATGGTCCTAATAAACGTCCTCTCGGTACTTATGTACTCGGGCAAGGAACTGATGGACCTGGTATTCGTTACTATCCTTACAGTACGAGCTTAAGCGTTAACCCATGGACGTATGACAGCCTTGCATTAAGCAGCAGGTTTTCTAATAATATTCTTTCGTATGATCCGCATGTAGTAGGCGAGGTTTGGAGCAATATGCTTTGGGTAATGACATGGAATCTTATCCAGTCTAAAGGTATTTCCTCAAATATTTATAAAGCTTCAGCTCTTAGAGGTAATAGCATAGCATTGAAACTAATGGTTGAAGGTTTGAAATTGCAAAAATGCAGCCCCGGCTTTGTTGATGGAAGAAATGGAATTTTAAAGGCAGATACACTTTTGTTCGGAGGGCAGTACAGTCCCATTATATGGCAGTCTTTTGCAAGCAGAGGTTTAGGTTTTCGTGCTTCTGAAGGAAGTTCTGATAACGTTAAAGATGGTGTTGCAGATTACAGCCTGCCACCGGGATTATTAGTTGCAAAAGCAACAGAAGTTCAGGATGCATCTGTACAAAATTTAAGAACAATTTCAATTGCGCCAAACCCTGCAACAAATAAGGTTACACTTACAATAAATGGTAATAAAAAACCGCTGACAATAGATCTATTGAATGCAGCCGGACAACAATTAAAACGTGTTAGTATGAATAACGAAGTGTTACAAATAAATCTTCCAAAACTTGCTTCAGGTATGTACTACCTTAAGATAAGCGGCGAAGGATTTTCTCAAACAAAAAAATTGGTTATTCAATAAACAGTAATTTTTAAATAAAAAGCCTCGCATAAAGCGAGGCTTTTTATTTTCTTTTTTGTTGAAAATGCAAAGTAGTTTTTATAGAAGTACGATGAGTTCTCTGCGCGTACACCAATTTTTGCTGCAATGTTTTTTGCGATGTAAATATCATCTTCTGCAAATGCAGCAGTAAGATTATCTTTTAATGTTGCAATTGTATCATTTGAATTATAATTATCATTATTGTAAAAATGTTCAGCTCCGAAACGCAGTGCCTGATTGTGGCTGAAAGATTTTGTGAATACAACTCTTGCCTGTGCAAAATCTGATCGTATAGATAACGTATTATTTTTTTCATCGTACGGGAAATATGGAATGAATAACTGAACATGATTACTATCTTCCAAACCATTTTTTACATCTCGTTTATTATAATTGTATGCAAGCCCGGTATCTATCTTCTATTTTTTTTTAATGATTCGCGATAAGAAAGATTCGCATACAGATTCTTCCCTTTTGTTTCAAATGATGAAAGCAAATCACTGCTGTCAATATCTGCATTGCGCATGCCTGTTCGGTTATATCCATAGTTTGTATAAAATTTCAACATGCCTGTTTCAATACAATAATTAGTATTGTGCGTGGCGGAACAAGCGAAGAAGCCAAACATAATAGAACAAAATGATGGCGGAAAAAAACCGGGTTGCAAATTGCGTGTATCAATAAAAAGATGCGGCAATACAAACAATAATATACTCCATACAATTATGTGAAGCAGAAGAGTAACATGTTTTGAATGGAGTTTAACTGCCATTTATTTGTTTGTGAGGCAAAGTTGATTTTCAAAACTAATGCAACCGGTATGTGCAAACAGAACGGCTATTTGTATCTGCAAAAACAGAAAATGTGCAGACGAAGTTTGATTGAATTGTTGTTACTAAGGTTATGAAATCTAAATTTAAAGAATGTAATTTTATACTAACTTTTAAAATTACTGATTGCAGTAATGATTATTTCATACCAAAACAACATATTATGGCAAAAGAAATAATGATTGAAAAGAATATTTCAATCAATAAAAATATTAGTGAAGTGTTTGAGTTATTAAAACACACAAAGAACCAGGATCAATTTAGTGTATGGAACATGAAAGATCCAAACATGAAGAAAACTTATTCAGGTATTGATGGAACAAAGGGCTTTATTTATTCATGGGACAGTAAAGATAAAAATGTTGGCGCAGGTTCGCAGGAAATTACAAACATCATTGAAGAAAGCAGGATTGATTATGAATTACGATTTATCCGCCCTATGCAAAACGTTGCCATTTCAAGTTTTGTTTTAAATACAATTAATGAAAATAATACTTCGGTAACATGGACGTTTCAATGCCCTACAAAATTTCCGATGTCTTTATTCGCACCCATATTTAAAAATATGTTGGGCAAACAATTAAACAAAAGCCTGCAAAATCTTAAAGTCCTATTGGAAAAGAAATAATTTATATACAGACATTATAAAATCCTTAAAAGACATCACATAATATTTATGCCCTTTCGGATGTTATTAATAAAAAATATTCTATATGAAAAATAATGATCTGAACAGTGCCATTGAAAAGCTGGAAAAGGAAATACAATACCTATATACAGATTATCAAAGAATGCTTGCTCAATTTGAATCATTCAATGATATTAAAACGGTGAGGCAAAAGATAAAACATGCCGAAGAATCATTAAGACTGAAAAAAAGAATACTGTATATATCGCTTAACTGAGGAACAATTATAACTTAGATAGATTGTAGTTTCAATTGGCAGTAAACTTTTATGCCGGATGCTAAATTAAAATTCCGGCAAATTTCTTTCTCCTGAAAAATAAATAATCAAGACTATATCTTCCGGCGCCTCATATTAATACTCAATTCTGTAACCAAGCCATAAACGCAATATTAAAAGAAGAATATTTCCCGGCGTCTATTTTGTTGCGGCTTATCTGTATCACTTTTAATAATTCAATTTTATACTGTTATAAATTTACCCGCTTTTAATGAGGCTAATAAATATTGGGATGAAAGGCGATTAACATTAAACAGTAATTATGATTGAATGTGATTTAGTTTTATTTTTTAGTCTTTCTCATAATGAGTTTTAAGCAGGGCGTAAACTTTTAAAAAGAGAAATTTAGATTCGCATAGTTATATTCTTTCAGAAGATATCTTATTTTCATTTTTTATAAACCGCTTATGCAAACTGCTTCAAAAAAAATTATTAATGCCTGGGCAATGTACGACTGGGCAAACAGTACTTACAATCTTGTTATAACCACTACATTCTTTCCCATATATTTTACTGCTGTTACAAAGCATGCGTTTGGAAGCGAGCAGGTGCCTTTGCTTGGAAGAAGTTTTATTAATTCTTCTTTATATGATTATACTTTAGCTGCTTCCTATTTTATAATTGCGCTTTGCTATCCCATACTTACATCTATTGCAGATACGCGGGGTAACAAAAAAAAATTTATGCGTTTCTTCTGCTATATGGGAGCAATTGGTTGCAGCGCTTTATATTTTTTTCATGGTGATAATTTATGGTTTGGTATAATTTCTTTTATGATGGCAGCAGCAGGGTATGTTGGAAGCCTTGTTTTTTATAATGCATTTCTGCCTGAGATTGCTTTGCCGCAAGACCAGGATAGAATAAGTGCAAGAGGTTTTTCATTCGGATACATAGGCAGCGTAATAATGCAGGCAATTGGATTTGTATTAGTGGTGTTACTTGCAGATGATCCCAACTATCTTGGTCCACGCATTACTTTTTTATTGGTTGGTATTTGGTGGGCAGGATTTGCACAAATAACTTTTGCACGTGTGCCCGAAATAAAAAGAAATAATATTTCAAAAACCAATGTTTTTAAAGAAGGTTTTACAGCGGTAAGAAAAGTTTATGATCAAATAAAAACAATGCCTGTATTAAAAAGATATTTACGCGGATTTTTCTTTTATAGTATGGGTGTGCAAACAGTAATGCTTGCAGCTACATTGTTTGGCAGTAAGTTGCTGCAACTTGCGGACACTAAACTTATTATTACTGTTGTGGTAATTCAGTTAGTGGCAATTCCCGGTTCAATATTAATGAGCCGGTTATCAGAAAAATTTGGCAACCTGAGAGTATTAATGGGTGTGATTTTATTTTGGATACTGATTTGTATTGCAGCATATTTTACCGCGACATATAAAATTAATGGCGGCGATCCTGAATATCTTTTTTATGCACTTTCGGTAGCAGTGGGTTTGGTAATGGGTGGCAT
>JAICKT010000428.1 GCA_025927795.1 Parafilimonas sp.
AGTACGGGTGTGCCGCCATAATTTTCATAACAAAAGCGATTTATAAATTCATCAGCATGAACATCGCGGCTTTTAGCTATATCATAAAATGATTCGCCCAATTTCAAAACAACATTTCCTGTAAAGCCATCACAAACCGTTACATCTGTGCCACCGGAAAAAATATCTCTTCCTTCTACATTACCTGTAAAATTTATAGAAGTGTTTTGTTTTAATAACGGAAAAGCAGCCTGACACAAAGCATTCCCTTTACTTTCTTCTTCACCAACATTTAAAAGACCAACAGTTGGATTTTTTATGCCGATAATATTTTCGGCGTATAAACTACCAAGCACTGCAAATTGTTCAAGATGTTGCGGCTTACAATCAACGTTTAAACCTACATCAACCATCAACCCTGTACCACCACCAATTTTTGGTATCATGGTTGAAATGGTAGGGCGCATAATACCTTCTATTGGCTTTAAAAAAAACATTGAGCCTACGAGCATTGCGCCGGTATTGCCGGAACTTAAAAAAGCATCCACTTTACCGGATGCTAATAATTCAAAACCTTTTGCTATGGAAGAATCGGGTTTCTCTCTTAATGCTTTTGTAGGATGATCGTGATATTCGATAATTTCAGAAGTATGAAACATTACCGCCCTGGCTGATGGCACATTATATTTTTCGAACAAAGCTTCCAATTCGTCTTCATCACCCAAACAATAAACAACGGATGATTTGTTGCTTTGCGAAAAATATTTCAGAAGTCCTTTAACAGCTTCTAACGGTGCAAAATCACCGCCCATCATGTCAAGAGCAAGATTCATTCGTGTACGGGGTTTTGCAAAATGGTTAGGCTTTTAGCGGTGCTTTTTCGGAAACAACTTTTCCTTTATAATACAGTTTGCCTTCGCTTACATGTGCACGATGACGCACATGCAATTCACCTGTAGCGGTGTCTTTGCTTAATGTAACTTCTTCCGCCTTATAATGGGTTCTTCTTTTTGCACTGCGCTGTTGCGAATGTCTGCGTTTTGGATTAGGCATAATTTAAATTTTACAAGATTATTTAAGATTTCTAAATTTTTCAAGTCCTTTCCATAAAGGATTCGCTTCGTCCTTTTTAACTTCAATTTTTGCAAGTCTTTCTAAAACTTCTTTATTGCATTGTGGCCCGCCAACTTCTTCGGGAGGACACATTTTTTGCATTGGAATACTTAAATTAATAAACTCGTAAATCCAATCAGCCAAATGCAAATGGCTTTCACTACGGCTAATGTAATAAACATCGGGATCTTCTTCCTGTTCATTCATCTCATCCGGATTGTCAACAAGCTTTACCATTACTTTAAATTCTTCCCAAAGTTTTAATGCCAACGGATTTCCACATCTGTCGCAGTTTACATCAGCCACGCCATCAATATCAAATTTTAAAAACATAAAACCGGATTTTTTGTCCAGCTCCAGCTTAATGGCTGCATTGCAATGTGTAAAATCCTGGCTACCGTAATTTGAAAAGAACTTATCATCAACCCTGTATTCGTAATTATGAATTCCAGGTTTTAATCCAACAAAAGCAATTTCAAATTCTCTCCTGAAATTCATTTTTCGAAATTTTGGGGTGGCAAAGGTAATTTAAAAAAGCTTGCGAAACAAAGCAGTGAAATCAATACTGAAATATAGCAAACTGTTTTGTTAGCGAATTTTATAATTCGTTGTTCGATAGTTCACAAATTTAGCTTCAATTTAATTCCATTGCATGAAATTTTGCTCAGGCTTTTATTACTTGTTTAAATTGCTCAAAATTTCTAAAATGCATTTTATAAAAGCCACCGCTTACATTTTTTTTATATTTCTATTTTTTGCAGCTTGCAATTTGAATAAGAATGAGCAAGAGAATGCTACAATTGGTAAAGATGTTTTAGAATCTCATCTTGATACATCTGTTAACCCGGCAGACGATTTTTTTGATTATGCTAACGGTGGATGGATAAAAAGCAACGCTATTCCTGCGGATGAAAGCTCATGGGGTATTGGTAATGTTGTAATTGAAGAAAATCTAAACCGCTTACGCAAAATAAACGAGGATGCTGCGAGTGCAAATGCAGTACAAGGCAGCAGCGAACAAAAAATCGGCGACTTCTGGAAAACAGCAATGGATTCTGTTGCAATAGAACAGCAGGCATTAAAACCATTGCAGCCATATCTTTCAAAAATTGATAGCATAACTGATCTTAATTCTTTTGGTGCAGTTGATGCCGAATTGAATAAAATTGGTGTAAATACTTTGGTTGGTTTTTATGTAACGCAAGATGATAAGAACAGTGATTCGATGATCGTAAAATTCAGGCAAAGCGGTTTGTTTTTGCCTGACAGAGAATTTTATTTCAAAAAAGATTCAACATCCCTGGCTATTGATAAAGCTTATAAAAATTATATAAAAAATGTTTTGGTAATGAGTGGTGCTGCAGATTCTATAACTGCATCACAAGAAGCTGATAAAATTTTCGCAATGGAAACGGAACTTGCAAAATCGCACCGTAAAATTGAAGACTTGCGCAATCCGAATCTCAATTATAATAAAATGAAAAGTGAAGCTTTTTATAAGCTTACACCTTCTATGCATTTAGATGCTTTTATGAGCGCACAAGGTTCTCCTTATCTTGATTCAATAATTGTTGGTCAGCCTGATTATTACAAACAACTGGAAAAAACAGTTAAAACATTTAAGGTTGATGATTGGAAATTATTTTTAAAATTCAGGTTGATAAATGAATATGCAAACCAGTTACCAGAGGCTTATGGAATAGCAAGATTTGAATTTTTAAAACTGCTTTCGGGTGTGCAGGAACGTCAGCCACGTTGGAAGCGCGTTTTAAGAGATGAGCAATATGTTATGGGCGAACTGCTGGGCCAGCAATTTGTAAAAAAATATTTTGATTCAACTGCAAAAAAAAGATATGAAGATTTGGTTGAAGCCATACGCGCATCATTAAAAAATCATATTGAAAATCTTTCATGGATGAGCGACACAACCAAACAAAAAGCACTGATAAAATTAGCCGCTATAAAAAAGAAAGTTGGTTATCCTGATAAATGGAGAGATTACAGCAAACTACAAATTGGTACAGAAAGCTATGTGCAAAATATGATAAATGGAAATTTATGGTATATGCAATATCAATTAAATAAATTAGGCAAACCTGTTGACCGCACTGAGTGGGGAATGACACCGCAAAACTATAATGCAGAGTATTAACCATCAAACAATGAAATTACTTTGCCTGCGGCAATTTTTACAGTGCCTGGTTATACAGATGATCAATTAGATGATGCAGTTGTGTATGGATATGCAGGTGCTTCAACAATTGGTCATGAAATGACGCATGGTTTTGATGATGAAGGAAGACAATACGATGAACTGGGAAATTTAAAAAACTGGTGGACAAAAGATGATGAGAAAAAATTTAATGAGCGTGCACAGGTTATGATTAACCAGTTTGGAAATTATGTAGCTGTTGATACATTTAAAATAAACGGCAAAGCAAGTCTTGGTGAAAATATTGCAGACCTTGGCGGCATTGTTTTGGCATGGGACGCTTTTAAACAAACAGATCAATATAAAAATCAACAAAAGATTGCAGGCTTAACACCGGCACAAAGATTTTTTTTAGGTTAT
>JAICKT010000249.1 GCA_025927795.1 Parafilimonas sp.
AATTGTATGCAAACTGTTTTAGATGATAGCAAGCATTTAAAAAACTTTAAATGGTTTTCTTTTGAAGGTTTTATTGAAAATATTGAAGAAAAAACAAAAGAGTTATGCTCTTTCCTCGAACTTCCCTTTGAAGAATCTATGTTGCCTGCAGCTGACCAGTCAATTCCTTTTGGAACTAAATATACTGAGCGTTGGTTTCCGGTTAAAAAAACAGTGAATGAAAAATATATTCATAAAATCCCATCGCGTTATTTTGATTGGGCAGAAGCATATCTTGGTGATGTAGCTTCATTATTTGGATATTATCACCCAAAAAAATAGTTTAAAGAAAGAAGAATAATATTAAATGAAACAGATTATACAAGATCTTAAAACGGGCAAAACGATACTGGAAGATGTACCGGCACCAATGATAAAATCAGGTCACGTTTTAATTAAAACTACGCATTCACTTGTATCACTCGGTACAGAAAGAATGCTGGTTGAATTTGGGAAAGCTAATCTTATAAATAAAGCAAGACAACAGCCAGATAAAGTAAAACAGGTTTTAGCAAAAATTAAATCTGAAGGTCTGATGCCAACACTTGAAGCTGTTTTTAATAAACTCGGGCAACCGCTCCCTTTAGGTTATTGCAATGCGGGTAAGGTAATTGCTCTTGGTGAAGGTGTAACAAAATTTAATATTGGTGATCGTGTTGCATCAAATGGGCATCATGCAGAATATGTATTAGTGTCTGAAAATTTGGTTGCAGCAATTCCTGCGAATGTGTCAGATGAAGAAGCAACGTTTACTGTAATTGGTTCAATTGGCTTGCAGGGAATTCGTTTGTGTAATCCAACATTCGGAGAAACAATTGTAGTTGTAGGTCTTGGTTTGGTAGGATTAATTACAGCAGAATTATTGCAGGCCAATGGTTGCAAAGTAATAGGTATAGATGTAGATGATAGCAAAATTGCATTGGCAGAACAAAAGGGAATTGTAGGCATTAATTCAAAACAGCATGATGTTGTAAAATTTGTAAAAGAAAAAACAAATGAAGCCGGCGCTGATGGTGTTATTATTACTGCATCAGCAAAGAGCGATGATATTATTGCACAAGCTGCCCAAATGAGCCGCAAAAGAGGGCGCATTATCCTGGTTGGTGTAATTGGTTTAAACTTGAGCCGCGCAGATTTTTATGAAAAAGAATTAAGCTTTCAGGTATCTTGTTCTTATGGACCCGGAAGATATGATGATGATTATGAAAAATATGGAAATGATTACCCGCTACCTTATGTGCGGTGGACTGAAAATAGAAATTTTCAGGCGATACTCGAAGCCATATCCACTGGCAAACTTGATGTAAAATCATTAATTACTGAACGCATACCACTAAACGATTTTAATAACATTTATGAAAACATTGGTAACAAAAATTCCATTGCGTCTTTATTGATATATCCTGAAACTGCCGACAACAGTTCTGTGATTAATATTCCGTCAGCTAATTTCAAAAAAGAAAGAGGCGGTATTGGTGTTATCGGTGCAGGAAATTTTTCTTCGAGCACCATGTTGCCGGCGTTAAAAAAGGCAAATGCAAATTTGGTGATCATTGCAAGTGCAGGCGGGGTTACAAGCACAGCTTTAGCAAAAAAATATTCCATCGCAAAAAGCACAACCAATTATAAAGAAGTTATTGATGATACTGACGTTGACCTTGTGATTATTACGACGCGGCATAACCTGCATGCGCCATTAGTTGCAGAAGCGCTTAAAAATAAAAAGCATGTTTTTGTTGAAAAGCCGCTTGCACTTAATGCAGAAGAATTGAATAAAATCATTGAAGCTTATGATGGAACAACAACATTAACAGTTGGATTTAACCGAAGATTTTCTCCACATGTACAAAAAATAAAACAGTTTACGCAAGGCACCGAAATGAACGTTATTGCAACCATGAATGCAGGGTTTATTGAAGCTAATTCATGGGTGCATGATATGCGTTCAGGAGGCGGAAGAATTATTGGCGAAGCTTGTCATTATATTGATTTGATAAGTTTTATTACAGGCAGTCAGGTAACAGAAGTTTGTATGAATGCGATGGGCAATCATCCTGCTGAGAACACAGATAACGCTTCTATATTGTTGCATTATGAAAATGGAAGCACAGGTGTAATCAATTATTTTTCAAACGGCTCAAAGTCTTATTCAAAAGAAAGATTGGAAATTTATTTTCAGGGCAAAACAATTATACTTGACAATTTCAGAACAACAACCGGTTATGGATTTAAAAACTTTTCAAATTTGAAATCAAAAATTGATAAAGGTCATACCGCACAATTTAAACTATTGAAAGAGCGACTGGAAAATGGTGGCGCATCGCTCATTCCTTTTGATGAATTGATTAATACTGCAAAAGCAAGTTTTGCAGCCCTTGAAAGTTTAAAAAATAAAAGCTGGATAAAAATTAATTAAGAATGCTGATAGATATTATAGCCGGTGCCCGACCTAATTTTATGAAGATTGCGCCAATTATTGAAAGCATTCAGCAAGCGCAGAAAAAAAATTTTGATATACGTTACAGGCTTGTGCATACAGGGCAGCATTATGATAAAAACATGAGTGGAAATTTTTTTGAAGAATTGGGTATTCCTGAACCTGATATAAACCTTGAAGCAGGCGGTGGTACACAGGCAGAACAAACTGCAGCCATTATGATTCGTTACGAAAAAGTACTAATGGAAAATAGACCAAACCTTGTTTTGGTTGTAGGTGATGTTACGTCAACAATGGCTTGCGCTATCACTGCAAAAAAAATGAACAATATAAAAGTGGTGCATGTGGAAGCCGGCATCCGTTCAGGCGATCTTAACATGCCTGAAGAAATAAACCGGATGGTTACCGATTGTATAACAGATTATTTTTTCACAACGTCAGCAACTGCAAATGAAAATTTAAAGAAAGCAGGAATTGAAGATGAAAGAATTTTTTTTGTTGGCAATACCATGATTGATACTTTATACAGACAAATGCCAAAATTTAAACAGCCAGAAATTTGGAGAAGTGTTTCGTTGGAAGAAAAAAATTATTTAGTGTTAACGCTTCATCGGCCTGCCAATGTTGATGATGCAGAAAATCTAAAATTGCTGATCGAAACAATCATTGAAAATTCAAGAAATATTCCGATAATCTTTCCCGTGCATCCGCGTACTAATAAGTTGTTGCAGCAAATTGGCATCAATACAAAAAATTTATGCTTAACTGCACCTTTAAGCTATCTTGAATTTAACTATCTCGTTAAACATTCAAAAGCTGTTATTACAGATTCCGGCGGAATTACCGAAGAAACAACTGTAATGAATATTCCCTGCATCACTTTGCGAAATAGCACTGAACGTCCTGAAACATGCACCATTGGTACAAATGAACTAATTGGAACTAATGCAGCGGCAATTAAACCAGTATTAGCTAAATTGTTTGAAGGCAAATGGAAACAGGGAAAAATTCCTCCGTTGTGGGATGGTAAAACTTCAGAAAGAATTGTTGATATTTTATTGAATAAGATATTTTAAATGATGCGTAAAATTTTTTTGCTGTGGCAGACTGTAAAATATCTTAAAGCAAAACAAATCATTTATCAACTCTGGTATAAAATAAAACCCAAAAAAACATTAGCGTACTATAAAAAAGCCTTAATTAATTTTTCGCCTTTACAATTTTCCATTAATTATTTTTCAGAGGAGTGCTGTAAAGGAAATTTGGTTTTTAAATTTTTAAATAGAGAACATCAATTTCAAAATAATATTGATTGGAATTTTCAGGAATATGGAAAACTGTGGAATTATAACTTACAATATTTTAATTTTCTTCACCAAAAAAATGTAAATGATGAACAAAAAAAATATTGGTTAAAAGATATTGCCGCATGGTTGTATTCAGGTAAAATATTATTAGAGCCTTATCCTGTTTCGTTACGCGCAATAAATACTATCCGTTATTTATCTTATCATTCATCAAACGAAAAATTCATTGTTGAATCATTGTATGCACAGTTAAATTATCTATACCACAATTTCGAGTTTCATTTGTTGGGCAATCATTTATTCGAAAATGCATTTGCGCTTTTAATGGGTGGTGAGGTATTTAATGAAAACAAGTGGAGTTCAAAAGCAAAATCAATACTTATAAAAGAATTAAAAGAACAATTATTAAATGATGGCGGTCATTTTGAACAGAGTGTAATGTATCATCAAATAATAACATTTAGAATTTTAGAATTAGCAGACTGGTATAAAAAAACAAAAAATGCAGATGCTGTTTTTTTTAAATTTATTGAAGCCACTGCAATTAAAATGTTAGACTGGCTGAAAACAATAAGTTTTAAAAATGGCGATATGCCGCTTTTAAATGACAGTGCGAATGGTATAACCTTTACATCAAATGAGCTTTTTTCTTTTTCAGATATTTTAAAATTACCTGAACCAAAATTTATTTCTTTAAAAGATTCTGGATACAGAAAATATTATAATGATGATTATGAATGTATAATAGATGTCGGCAGTATTGCTGCATGGTATCAACCCGGCCACAGTCATGCAGATGCACTTTCATTCATTTTACAGCATAAGAATATTCCGGTTATTACTGATGTTGGTATTTCAACTTATGATGCAGGCGAAACAAGAAATTATGAACGCTCTACTGCTGCACACAATACCGTAACAATTAATCATACAAACCAATCTGAAATGTGGGGAAGTTTCAGAGTTGGTGAAAGGGCTGATGTGAAAATTGTTAATGAAACAGCATCTTCGTTAGAAGCTTTTCATAATGGGTACAAAAAATATAACGCAATTCATAAAAGAGAATTCTCTTTTAATGAAAACTTAATAAAAATTGTTGATTTTATTGAAAGCTCAAAAAAATTTTTAGCCACATCTTATTTGCATTTTCATCCAAACTGTTTTGTAAAACACGAAAAGAATGTTGTTACAGTTAATGATATAACTTTTTCTTTTGAAGGAATAGAAACCATCAAGCTTGGTTCATACAAATTTGCACAAGGATTTAATAAATGCGTTGATGGAAAAGTTTTAAGTATTGAATTTTATCATTCGCTTAAAACAACAATAAATTTAAGTAATAACGGTTAGTTTAATAAGCATGCAGATTTTATATTTCTATCAATACTTCTCAACATCAAAAGGTTCATGGGGAACGCGTGTATATGAATTTGCAAAAGAATGGGTAAGTCAGGGGCACGAGGTAACTGTAGTTTCCAGTATTTACAGCAAGTCAGACCTGCGGGCAAAAAGATTTATAGAAGATCAATATTTTGAAGGTATACATGTTAAAGTGCTGAAAATTTTTATTGATAATAAACAATCTCTTTTTAAACGTATTTGGTCTTTTGTTGCATATAGTGTTGTATCAAGCTATTTTGCTTTAACGCTTAAAGCGGATGTTGTAATTGCATCATCAGGCCCTATTACAGTTGGATTACCTGGTTTAATTGCAAAATATTTTAGAGGAAGAAGACTAATTTTTGAAACGAGAGATTTATGGCCAGAGGGAGCAATAGAATTAGGTATCATAAAAAATAAATGGTCAAAAAAATTTGCTTACTGGTTTGAAAGAAAAAGTTACGCTGCATCTTCTTTCATCATAACATTATCACCAGGAATGACCCAGAACATTAAAAAAAGGTTCGGCTTCACAAAAATTGACGATGTAACAAATGCAGCAAATATCAGATTGTTTTCAACGCCTGCACTATTTCAACCTTCCATAGTTAAATCTAAAACTTATGCAATTTATACAGGCAACATTGGAATGGTTAATAATTCATATTGGTTATACAATGCATCCAAATGCTTAAAGCTTAAAGGCAGAGAGGACATAAACATTTTACTTATTGGTGAAGGGCAGCAGGCCGCAGAATTAGATGGTCTTGCAAAAAAAGAAAAAGTAAAAAACTTCATTCATTTAAACTTGATGCCAAAAGACAAATTGGTATCATACATACAAAATGCATTTGTTTCTTTGGTTCCATTAAAAGGAACTCCTGTTTTAGACACGTCATCACCCAACAAGTTTTTTGAATCATTAGCAGCAGGCATTCCGGTAATACAAAACACGCAAGGGTGGATGAAAGATTTTTTAATGGAACATGAAGTTGGTTTTACGCTTGACCCCGATGATCCCGAACAATTAGCAGACAAATTAATATGGATGCATGATAATCCTGAAGCCGCATCAGCAATGGGCGCAAAAGGGCTGATTATTGCGCAAAAGTTTTTCGATAAAAATTATCTTGCAAACAAAATGCTTAATATAATAAAACAGGTTCATGAATCATGATCACTATCTCTTAACCGGGGCAAGTGGTTTTCTTGGAAGTATAATCTATGCCGGTTTAACCGCAAAAGATTTTAAGGTTACAAAGTTTGCCGGTGATATAACTTCAGCTATAAATTTAGATAGACACTTGGATACTGATGTGATTGTTCATGCTGCCGGCAAAGCGCATTTTGTTCCAAAAACTTTGCAGGAGCAAAAATTTTTTTATGATGTAAATTTTGAAGGAACGAAAAATTTGTGCACGGCTCTGGAAAAATTAAACTTAAAACCAGCGTCGTTTATTTTTATAAGTACTGTTGCGGTGTATGGTGCTGATTCAGGAAACATGATATCGGAAAGCA
>JAICKT010000559.1 GCA_025927795.1 Parafilimonas sp.
ATAGTAATTAGCATCATAATAATATTTGTTATCAGGCAACTGGTGAATCTCATTAAATAAAGGTTTGGCTTTTTCAAATTGCTTCATGTTAAAATAAGAATAAGCCAATTCAAATTTTGCATCAGCAATTTCATCATTACTTAAATTATCATAACCGGCTCTTTCATAAAAAACAGCGGCACGTGCATAATCATTCTTTGTAAAATAATATTGCGCAAGATGATAGCTCATCATTTGCTGGCGGGGTTCATTATTAGCAGCATCAACAAAACGTGTTGCTTCATCTTCTGCAACTTCCTGGTTAAGCTTTAAGCCACACACAATATAATAATAGGCGATATCCTGGTTTAAGTAAGCATGGCTACTTTGTGTATTCTCAGGATATTTATCCTTCAGATTCTTTAATAAAGGATAAGCAAGACTGTATTGATCTTTAATAAAAAATTCTTTCGCTTCTTTGAAGTCCCTTTCTGGATCGGTTACATTATAATTGGCCTGGGCAAAAGAAGAAAGTGACGGAAGAAGAATGGCAACAGCAAAAAGAAATTGCTTCATGAATTATATTTTAAATTTATTAAGACGCTTACTGCATCATACGACATCCTAAACAAGGTCTTCAAAGAAATCTCAAATTGGCGCAAAAGTACAAACACCATTCCAGTAATTTTTTCAATGCTAATTATATTGATGAAAATAAAACACTTTAAATTGCATTAATCTTTGTTAATACAATTGTAAAAAATTATGAGTAAAATTCTTTCGACAAAATATTCTACAGGTGCTTTCAATTTTGCCATGTTGATTCTTCGGGTTGGCGTGGGCGTTTTAGTAGCCAGCCATGGTTATAATAAGCTTATTCATTTCAGCACAATGAAGAGCCATTTTTTGAATTTTATGGGAATGGGTTCTACATTGTCATTAACGCTCGACATCTTTGCCGAATTTTTTTGTTCAATTTTTTTAATTCTTGGTTTGTTTACAAGATTTTCAGTTATACCAATAATTATTGCCATGAGTGTCGCTTTATTTAAGGCTCATCACGGTGACATTTTTGGCGCCGGCGAAAGGGCTGCTATGTATCTTATCGCATCAATCGCTATCATTTTTTGCGGCCCCGGAAAAATAAGTATTGATGGAGCGGTAGGGAAGTAGAAATCTCATCCCACTTTCTCCAAGGGAGAAGAAACCAACTTATCAAAGGATTAACAACCTGTTTCATTATTCACTTTACAAAAGTTGTTTACACACAATACGCAAATAAGAGTTCATTATGCATTAACCGATCAAATGGGTGTAGTGTATCATGGGCATTATGCAGAGTTTTATGAAATAGGAAGAACTGAAGCTTTGCGAAGCCTGGGAATTACTTATAAAGAAGTAGAAGCAGCGGGAGTTATAATGCCGGTTATTGAAATTCATACAAGATTTTTACGGCCTGCACGCTATGATGATTTATTGACAGTTACTACTAATCTTAAAGATTTACCGACACATCATAAAATTATTTTTTATTCTGAAATTTTTAATGAGGCAGGGGAATTATTAAACGCTGGTACTGTATCGTTATATTTCATGGAAAAAAAAACAATGAAGCGCTGTGTAATGCCTGAAATGATGAAAGAAAAATTAAAAGAATTCTTTTAACGGTTGAAGATGCGAAACATTTAATGGATAATTAAATTATCTCTTTTTTATAGGAACATACTTTTTATAGTGATGATCCAACTAAACGATCGTTTCTATATAAATCCATACATATTGCACGTAACTATGTTTGGCATTAACACCTTACATAATAACACTTATCACATATTTAAGAATTTCAATACTGCATTCGCTCCATCCTTTCCTGCCTGTACTGCATCCACTACTTCTTTGCCACCGTTAACCGCATCGCCGCCGGCAAATACTCCTGTTATATTTGTTGAGCTACTTTCTTTTAAAATAATTTTTCCCCTGTTATTTTCAATTCCATTTTCATTTATTAAATCAATAAAAGGACTTTGACCCGTAGCTTTAATAATCATATCACAATCTATGGCTATAGTCTCTCCTGTTGGCTGTGGCGCCGGTTTTCCCGAGAAGTCTGGTGCACTTAATTTCATCACATCACAAATTAATGATGTCACTTTCCCATCCTCACCCATAATTTCCTTTGGCGAAGCAAGCCATTGCATTTTACAACCATCAAGTAAAGCAATATCCAATTCAGTTTGTGTACAATTTTTTTCTTTCTCACTTCGTCTATACACCATCGTTACCTCATTAGCGCCAAGACGTTTTGCCTGTGTAGCCGCATCTATTGCTGTCATGCCCATTCCGATGACA
>JAICKT010000540.1 GCA_025927795.1 Parafilimonas sp.
TGAAGAATATGCACGCACCTTCATTAGCCATAATGTTGTAAAAACTGGTGATAAAATGTTTGATGAGCCGCGCATTTTATATGCTGATCCATCTTTCTTTAAAATATTTTCTTTTCACATTATAAAAGGTGATGCAGCAACTGCTTTAAATGCACCTGATAAAATTGTCATCACACAAAGCATGGCAAAAAAATATTTTGGCGATGAAGATGCAATTGGTAAAACACTAACATCCGGCGGAAAAGATTTACGCGTGTCAGCAGTTTGTGAAGATGTGCCGCAGAACTCACAAATTAAATTTGATTTTGCAACGCAATTTTTAAATCTTGGAAATGGTGTAAAAGATGAAATCTGGTGGACTGCAAACTGGATTACTTATTTTTTATTGAGGGATGAAAAAGATATTCCCGTGTTACAACAACAGGTTATTGATTATATGAAAACGCCTGCTGTAAGAACAGATGCAGGATTGCAGGGCAACAATTATCTCACTTATCATTTAGAGCCGCTTACAAAAGTGCATTTATATTCTTCGCTTGAAGGTTTTGAACCGAATGGAAGCATTCGATACATTTATATGTTTGCTGTAATTGCTATGCTGATATTAATTATTGCATGCGCCAATTATACAAATCTTGCTACAGCCCAATCTGCAGGGCGCACAGGCGAAATTGGAATGCGTAAAGTTTTAGGCGCATCAAAGCGGCAGGTATTTATGCAGTTTATGGGCGAATCATTTTTAGTAACATTTGTTGCTGCTATACTTGCTTTTGTGTTAAGCATTTTTCTTATCCCCTATTTCAATAACATTACAGGAAAACAATTTACAGCAAGTGCATTAGTGCAACCATTACCTGTAATCGCTTTAATAATCTGCGCTATGCTGGTAAGTTTTTTTGCGGGATTATATCCTGCACTTGTTTTATCAGGTACGCAGGTAATGGGTGTACTGAAAAAAGGTTTTACGTTTACCGGCAGCAATAATTTATTGCGAAAAGTTCTAATTGTGGCGCAGTTTGGTATTTCTGTTTTCCTGATTATTTATACTATTATCATTATGCAGCAAATGCATTATATGCAAACAAAGAATCTTGGTTATGATAAAGACCACATTGTAGTATTGCCAATTGGTGGCAACATGTGGAATAATTTTCAAAACCTGAAAGAAGCTTTTTCGCAGGTGCCGGGTGTTGAAGGCGTGACCGCATCTTATGAAACACCTGAAGATGTTGGTTGGAGTGATGGTATAACTGCAATAGATGCAAAAGGAAAACATGAAATATCATTAAATGCAATGCCTGTTGATTTAGACTTTCTTAAAACAATGAAGATGCAATTGCTTGCCGGGCGTGATTTTCAGCAATCAGATTTTGCAATGATGGATACTTCAAACAACAATGCAAATTTTCATATTCCATATATTATAAATGAAACGCTGGCAAAAAAAATTGGATGGACCCCGCAGCAATCAATCAACAGAACAATTGAAAAAGGTGTTTCAGGCCCGGTTGTAGGCGTTATAAAAGATTTTAATTTCACCAGCCTGCACAAACCAATTGGTCCGCTGCTTATTTTTTTAGGTCGTGATTTTTCACGCGATTTTATGTTACGCATCAATGGAAATAATATGCAGAAAACATTAGCCAATCTTGAAATGGTATGGAAACAACGCGTACCTGACAGACCATTCACTTATAATTTTCTTGATGATAATTACAACAAACTTTATCTCGCTGATCAGCGTACATCATTATTGTTTTCAATTGCAGCAGCACTAGCTATTGTGCTTGCATGTTTAGGATTATTCGGTCTTGCAGCATTTACTACCATACAACGCACAAAAGAAATTGGTATAAGAAGAATATTGGGTGCAGATATCAGCAGCATTACATTATTGATAGCAAAAAATTTTTTGCAGCTTATAGGTATTGCTATTCTCATTGCGTTACCACTTGCATGGTGGGCCGGTAATCACTGGCTGCAGGATTTTGCTTTTCGCATTCCTGTGCATGTATATATTTTTGTAATAACGGCAATTGTTACAATTTTAATTGCATTGTGTACGGTAGGTTTTCATTCAATAAAAGTTGCATTGATGAATCCTGTGAAAACTTTAAGAACAGAATAGCCTGAACCGAGATTTGGGTAGATTACAAGATGAATAATTTGCTCATATCTCAAGGCTCGTAACTTCATATCAAAAAAGCTTATTTATTTTAACCTGCATAAGATTTGATTCCTTTGAAATTCCATATGTAATTATGCCGCAGAATTTATTAAAGGGTGCTAACATTATTCCAGCGCCATACCCTGTATGTAAAGTATTAGATTTTTCATTGGGAATCCACACGCGCCCATCATCAAAAAAAACAAGAACACCTGCTTTTGCATTTAATATATGTGTTTTAAGATTGGTTATATAACGCAGCTCATTATTATTATAAAATGATGTTTTGCCCCAAAATCTTTCGCGTTTAAAACCACGCAAACTTTCAGGCCCTCCTATTACTGCATGCTCATAAAACTCTGCACTGTTTAAGATGTTTTTATTTCCA
>JAICKT010000487.1 GCA_025927795.1 Parafilimonas sp.
ATGTAACAGTAACAGAACAGTCTAAACCAAATGCAGGTACAGATGGTACATTAAAAGTTTGTGCAGGAACAACACCAAGTGATGCAGATTTATTTGCAGCATTAACAGGTTCACCTGATGCAGGCGGAACATGGAGCGGCCTAGTTGCAGGCGTGTATACATACACAGTAAAAGCAACAGCACCATGTACAGTGGATGCAACATCTCATGTAACAGTAATTTCAAACCCGATACCATCATGTACGATTACTAATGTAACAAGTTCCGGTTCTCACACAACTGGTATGGGTCAATCAGTACAATTTAGCGGACCATCCGGATCTGGATTTGCTTATGCATGGAGCTTTACAACCAACGCAGCTGGGGCTAAATTCTCAGGTGGCGCAACAACAGCAACTACACAAGGCGTTACAGTCACTACAACAACCGCGGGTTCTTATACTTTGTCATTAACAGTTACTGATAACAGTTATACGACTAAATGTAATGCAACATGTACTTATTCTATGACTGTAAGTACTGGCAATGCTTATTATACATATACACAGGGGTACTATAGCAGCACAGGAACATCTTGTACGCCGGTTGGTGGCACAAAAGGTGCGCTTGCATTGATACAATATGCGCTTGACAATATTGACGGAGTTATTGGTTCTCCGGTTCCGCATACTGAACAAATAGTTCTTGGTTTAACGAACCATTCATTCACTCTCAAATATGCAGATGCTGCAGCCTTAGTAAAAATAATGCCTGGTGGAGGTACTGCTGCAGTATTATCAGGTAATCTAACAGTAGCAAATGTTCCATTAAAATCCGGTAAGATCAAGAATGTACTCTTATCCCAGGCAATTACGTTGGATTTAAATATTCATATCCAGAGTGATGCGTTGAGTTCATTCGTACTAAAGACAGGGTATCTCACAACTCAGAAAGGTGATGTAAGCACATGTCCTGTTACTAAATTGATACCATGTTCTAAGGATGGTGGCTCAATAAGTAGCTTACAAATTGCGACAAGTACAGGAATGAAGAACTGGATCGCAGGAAAAACTGTAAATGATCTTCTTACTCTTGCAAGCAATGCCTTAGGCGGAGCCTCATTGCCCTCAGGAGTGAGCTTAAGCGACATTACGAATGCCATCGATGTTATCAATAGATCATTTGATGCTGGCAGGTTCTTTATTGGCTATTACACTACTTCTCAAACATGTTCTACTATTTCAACTGCAGTTGCAAGTAGCACAAGTATTAGTAATACACTTGGTAGTTCACAGCTTTCGGTAAAAGCTTATCCCAATCCGTTTAACAGCGCAGTAAATTTCCATTTTACTTCGCCAGTTTCAGGTAAAGCTTTATTGGTTGCATATGATTTAGCAGGTAAAAAACTTGCAGTTATTTTCGAAGGCAATGTAAATAGTGGCAGAGGATATGATGTAAAATACAACGTATCCCCTGGTAACAAAGTTCCAATGATGTATAAACTTACAATAGGTAATTCTACATATCATGGAATGCTTATACCGGAAAAATAGTTGTAATATTTCCTTTTACAAAAGCGCCTAAGAGGCGCTTTTGTTTTTATATAAATTTCTCAATCAACTATCAACTTTTATTTTATTTTTTTTATGTAGCCTTTAAATTCTTCAAGTTCTTTTTGTTTTTGTTTGATGAAGCTATTATCATCAAAACTTCCTATAACATTATCCATTTCTGTCTCGGAACCATAAATCATTTTTCTGAAGGAATTGATGTAATCTTTTTTTCTCGACTGTTTAATTCTTTCTGTTATGCTTGATTGAATTGATACGGCTTCATCTAACCATTCATTAATTTTTTCTCTTGATATTTCTTTTGGTTGTATGTTTTTAATTTCAAATAATGAAGCAAGTGCATGCTGCAATTTTTGTTGCTGATATTTCTCTCCCGCAGATTTATAATATGCATGCAATTCATCCCAGCTTTTAATTTCATTTTGCCTGATTTTATTTTTCATTAATTCAACTTCATCTTCAGGCATTAATTGGCCACCAATATTTAACCAGTTTATTCTTTCTGTAACAGATAACTTTTCTTTTAATTGATTAATATTATCCATTGCATCAATCAGTATAATCAAATGCTTCAACCCATAATGCAAAATCATTTCTTTATAAGCATCATAAGCCGCCTGCACTTTTGTAATAATGGTTTTGCGTTTTGCGTTTTCAAATCCATCCGCAATAATTTCAAATTCACTTATAATATTATTTTTTTGCTGAAGTAATTCTTTTCCTTTTTTTAAACATTCATTTTCATTATGTGGTTGCTGTTGTTTTTTAAACCATGCTTTGCCTGTAAATTTTTCAAGCAATTCAAGTGCATCAAACATTTCATTTATACTGTCGGGCGCTAAATAATCATATTCAAGCAATTGAAATTTTTCATTGCGATTATCGCGGTCTGCATACTTCCATGTGTTGCGTTCCAACGCATACATGTTATACATAAACCAGTAAGCCGGCATCACATTTAAAGCATCATCAGCATTATTTAAACTCACTAAAGAAAACGGTAAAGGAATATTCAACTCAAATAAATAATCTCCTTTTGCAATCATGGTAAAGCTTGCAAACTTTGAATTATGTTTTAAGCTTACACACAAGCCCGGCCAAAACCCGCGGCCAGCAACAATTTCACCATCAGCGGCTCGTGAATTATGATTAGAACCAATTGTTGCACCGGCAGGAATATTGCTTTGTCCCATTACCAGCGCTGCACACAAAAATGAATTATTATGATGTTGCTCATGCGCCGGAAATATCAATGAATTCAATACTTCACAACAAGAAATAGTTGCATTGCTGCCGAGATAAGAATTAATTAATCTTGCGCCATATTTTAATTGAGAGTTAGATGCCATAACAAAGCGCACTGCTTTTACACCATAGAAAATTCTGCATCCTGCACTAATAACACCGTTTACAATTTCACAACCTTCGCCAATTTGCGTATTCGCATCTTCGGTTGAATGTATAGTAAGATTTTTTAGTTTGTTTGCACCTTTAATGTAG
>JAICKT010000622.1 GCA_025927795.1 Parafilimonas sp.
CACCGTTGAATTTGGAAAAAACCGCGTTCAATATAAAAAATTCAACTGGAAATTTTATCAAAGTAAAAACTTTAATATCTATTTTAATGAAGGTGGTCTTGAACTTGCAAAATATATAACACAGGTTGCTGAAGAAGAGCTTGATTCGATAGAAAATGCCGTTGATTATTCTTTACAAAGACGCGCAACTATTGTTTTATATGATAATTATGACGATTATAAATCCAGCAATATTGGTTTAGGAATTGACTGGCAAAATGCAGGCGGCTTAACTAAACTTGTAAATAGCAAAATTGCTTTATACTTTGATGGCAATCATAATACGCTGCATAGAAAAGTACGCGAAGGCATTGCAAAAATTCTTACGGATAATATTTTATTTGGTGATGATTTAGGTGAATTTGCCAGCAACCAGGCTTTGCTTGATTTACCGCAATGGTTAACGGATGGATACGTGGAATACATTGCTGAAAACTGGAGCACGCAAAAAGATGATGAATTAAAAAATGCAATTCTCAGCGGTGATTACAACAACTTTTATCAATTTGCTTTTGATAAGCCAACGCTCGCCGGTCATGCATTTTGGTATTACATCGCAAGAAAATATAAACCGCAAAACGTTACCTATTTTTTATACCTCGCACGGTTATATAAAAATTTAAATACTGCATCAACGAGAATTTGCAAAAAGAGATTCAAATATGTTTTGCAGGATTTTATGAATGATGAGCAGGAGCTTTATGTGGCAGATATAAAACAGCGTCGCAATGCACCGCGTGGTAAATTATCTGTGGTGGAAGATTTAACCAAAAGCGATTACTATCATTTTGCTGCTAATCCAAATCCAAAAAATAATTCTTATGCAGTTGTGCAATTCACCAAAGGGAAATATAAAGTAAAATATTACGACAACCTGTATGATGAAAAAACACTGGTTGATTATGGTGTGCGCACAATACAGGGCGACATGGATCCAAACACGCCGATACTTGCATGGGATGGAAAAGGTTCCAGATTGTTGTGCATCTATACAAAAGAAGGCAAAACAAATATGTTTATCTACGATGTTATTGCAAACATTAAAAGATATAAACAGGAGATCGAAGGCTTCGACCAAATATTAGATGCTGGATTTATTTTTAATGCAAACACTTTATTATTAAGTGCAGTAAAAAATGGTCATTCAGATATTTATACTTACCGTGTTGATAACGGGCAAACAAAACAAATTACTAACGATGTGTATGATGATCTTGATCCAACATTTGTTTCTTTCCCCGGCAGGCTTGGGATAATTTTTGCTTCAAACAGACCGGGCATTAATGCACCGAATACTGATACATCTTTACCAAGCAGAAATCATTTTAATATTTTCCTTGCAGATATAAATAACAACAGCGAGTTCAGGCAAATAACGCAGCTTACAAATATGAAGTATGGTGATGCGCGTTACCCGATGCAGTATAACCAAAGCCATTTTACATTTGTAAGCGATGAAAACGGTATTGCAAATCGCTGGGCAGGATTTTTTACAACACAAACCGGTGGCATTGATACATTATATTATATAGGAGATGATGTTTTGCATAATCCTGATCCAAAGGATATGGATTCAACATTGCGTGCATGGCAAAAACAACAGCCCGATAGCATTAGTTATTTTAAAGTTTACCAGGATAGCACCTATACTTTTCCCATCACCAATTATCAAAGCAGTTTAATTGAAACAAGAGTTGCCGGTAATAACGACCAGGTAAGTGAAGTGCGTCGCGAAGGCGATTCTAAGTTTTTGTATAAG
>JAICKT010000418.1 GCA_025927795.1 Parafilimonas sp.
GCTTCTATGTTTGGAATGTTGGCAGGCGTTTATCATTGGTATCCTAAAATGTTTGGACGACATCTTAACAATACACTTGGTTACATTCATTTCTGGATAACAATTGCAGGCGCCTATCTTATATTTTGGCCAATGCATTACGAAGGATTAGCGGGTATGCCACGTCGTTATTACGATTATTCAAATTGGACAAGCTTTAATCAGTTCGCCGATTTAAACCGCATGATAAGTACAGTAGCAATGATTGTTTTTGCGGTGCAATTATTATTTCTTTTCAACTTCTTTTATTCCATTTTTAAAGGAAGAAAATTAACTACACCAAATCCTTGGGGTGCCAATACACTGGAATGGACTACGCCGATAAAAACAGGGCACGGTAACTGGCCCGGAGAAATACCGGAAGTGCATCGCTGGCCTTATGATTATGGTAAAGATGGAAGAGAATTTATTCCGCAAGATGTGCCTATTGGTCATGATGAAACTGCACATTAATTTGATCATTAAACAATATATTATGCTCCTGAATTTTCGGGAGCATTTTTTTTATTGACATTTGCACCGTGACTACAAAAAGCAACGCCGCATCATACAATCTTGTTTTAAAAGTTAAAGATTATTTTCTGCTGATGAAGTTTACTTTAAGCTTCACTGTAGTGTTTACATGTGTTATCAGTTATCTTCTTGCACCAAATATTGTTGAGTATTCGTGGCTATATATAATTATTTTATTTGTTGCAGGCTTAATGATTACAGGCAGCGCCAATGCTATTAACCAGGCTGTTGAAAAAAATACAGATGCTTTAATGAGGCGTACAGCCAAACGTCCCGTAGCAAACGGAAGAATGGGCACAAACGAAGCTTATATATTTGCTTTTATTGCTGCGGTTAGCGGTGTATTGCTGATGTATTTTTTTTTCAATTTGTCTTCTGCATTACTTTCTGCATTTAGCATTTTTTTATATGCTTACATATATACTCCTTTAAAAAAAATAAGTTCAATTGCGGTTTTAGTTGGCGCTTTTCCTGGTGCATTACCTTGTCTTATTGGCTGGGTTGCGGCAACCGGATTGATAAGTCCTTTTGCTACTATAAATGTAAACGGAACAACTTATTCTAACGGTGCTGGTTGGGCTTTATTTGGATTGCAGTTCTTATGGCAGTTTCCGCACTTCTGGGCAATTGCCTGGGTTGCTTATAAAGATTATGCAAAAGCAGGATTTAAATTATTGCCATCTAAAGAAGGCCCCACAAAATTTACAGCTCTGCAAACAATTTTATATACGATTGTTATGATACCTGTTGGCATGCTTCCATTTTATTTTCATATTTCAGGCACTATAAGTTTATGGATTATACTGGGTGCTAATATTTTTATTCTCATTCAATGTATAATATTATATATGCAACTAAACGTTATAGCAGCAAGGCGTTTAATGTTTAGTTGTTATATATATCTCCCCATTGTTTTTCTCGCACTGCTGGCAGATAAAACCTAACCCAAACACTTAGTATCCTACACCACACTTCTTATCTTTATGTATGAATAATTTTGAGATTGTCATTTTTTTAATGACTATTCTTATCGTCCTTTCAGCATTCACTGATAAGATTAAAATTCCCTATCCAATTGTCTTGGTTATTATTGGATTGATAATTGGCTTTGTACCTTTTTTGCCAAATCTTAGATTAGATCCTAACATAGTTTTTCTTATTTTTCTTCCTCCTCTGCTGTATGATGCAGCCTTCAAAACTTCGTGGCTTGATTTTAAGAAATCAATCAGACCTATATCTACATTGGCAATAACACTTGTATTTTTTACAACTGTTATAGTCGCGGTGGCAGCTCATTATCTTATTCCTGGTTTTAGCTGGCCTATTTCTTTTGTGTTAGGCGCAATTGTTTCACCGCCAGATGCAGTAGCAGCAACCAGTATAATTAAAGGTCTTGGACTAAATAAAAAAGTAATTACAATTATTGAAGGGGAAAGTTTGGTGAATGATGCATCAGCACTTATCGCTTACCGGTATGCATTAGCTGCTACACTTAGCGGCAGCTTTATTTTATGGAAAGCAGGCCTACAATTTATTCTTGTTTGTGCCGGTGGTGTAGTTGCTGGTTTAGTGGTTGGATATTTACTTGTTTTCGCACATAAAAAAATAAAAGATAACGCCATAGTTGAAACAAGTCTCAGTTTGTTAACGCCATATTTAGCTTATCTATTAGCGGAACAATTGCATGTTTCCGGCATACTCGCTGTTGTTACTTCAGGCATTTTAATCGGCTGGCATTCACGTGAAATTTTTTCTTTTCAAACAAGACTTCAAACTACAGTTATCTGGGACACGCTAATTTTTTTATTAAATGGAATTGTATTTATTCTTATTGGGTTGCAGTTACCCGAAATTGTAACAAATCTTAAGTCATCAACATTATTTCAGCTTATTGGTTACGGACTTATAATTAGTATTGTTACGATTGTTATTCGTATTGTATGGGTATTTGCGGGCGCTTACCATCAAAGAATTTTCAACAGAAAAAAAACCGGAGATGATGAAAACGACGAAGCAGTAAACTGGAAAAATGTACTTATTGTTGCGTGGACAGGAACACGTGGTGTTGTTAGTCTTGCTACTGCACTCGCTTTACCTTTAACTTTAAATAATGGTGCAGAGTTCCCCAAACGTCATTCAATTTTATTACTTGCGTTTACAGTAATACTGGTAACATTAGTAATTCAAGGATTGACATTACCATTACTTATAAAACTGCTGAAAATAAAATCTGAAAAACCTTTATTACAAAAAGAAGAAAATGAACTAAACCTTCTGTTGGCAGAAAGCAGTTTGCATTTTATTAATAATGATTTTAAAGATGATGTTGATGAGAATATGCTTGAAAGAATTAAAAAGCAATATGAATTTAATTACAATATACTCGCTAATAAGAAAGGAGATTACAGACAGCGTAAAGAAAGTGACTCACAATTAAATTCTATGAACCAGTTTCTCAAAGCACAAATGGAGATCGTAAAATTTCAGCGCGAGTTGCTTATAAAATTTCAGAATGAAGATAGATTTAGCGAAGAAGCCCTTGCTAAAGCTGAAAGAGAACTTGATATAGAGGAATTGCGCCTTAATTCAATGATGCAAAAAACTGAAACTTCTGTAAGCGTTGTCAACAATACTACTTCTCCATAATAGAAATGCTAAAAAAATATCTTTAAAAATATTATTCGGCAAATAAATTGAATACAGTATATAAACACACTTATGAAAAGCTTTTTTCTTTCAATACTTGCAGTAACATTTCTCAGTTGCGGAAATAATACAAGTAATAATAGCAATACAACAACTGATTCCGCCAATGCAATTGGTGGTCCTTCTATAGAAGATACACAGGTTACTCCGCGTCCGGATGGCTACGCAACACCTAATGCAAAGGTTGATACAAGTCAAAATAAAAAAGATTCACTCGATTCAACAAAACATTAAGTGTTGAAACTATTGGGCAGGCAAGGAAATTCTTACTCATAATTAAATTATAAGGTTGAATTTAAACGGGGCTATTCCCTGAAATATATCTTACAAGATATCGTTTTGCAACAGGTAATAAAGTTTCTTCAATAGGAAGATTTATTTCTGCATGAATAACATAAACAGCAGGATTAGGCAGGTATGTTCTTGTTTTAACCAATTCAGATTTTATATGTTCATAAGTGTTAGCAATCGTGCGATACCATGAATCAATAAATTCTGTACGCATACTGCGGAACTTTTCCTCACGCTTTTCATAAATGCTAAGCCTGTAATAATAAACTCTTGTAAGTGTTA
>JAICKT010000154.1 GCA_025927795.1 Parafilimonas sp.
ATTGGAATTCTATATGTGTTTGCAGTAGTAAGTTTAGGTATTTATGGAGTAATGATTGGCGGCTGGGCATCAAACAATAAATATTCTTTACTCGCAGCTTTGCGTGGTGCAAGCCAGGTAATAAGTTATGAACTGGCTATGGGTCTTTCATTCATTGCTTTATTAATGATGACTGGAAGCTTGAGTTTAAAAACAATTGTTGGACAGCAAATGCAATCGCATTGGAATGTGTTGTATCAGCCACTTGCATTTTTAATATTTTTTGTTTGCGCATTGGCAGAGTGTAACAGAACGCCATTCGATTTATCTGAAGCTGAAAATGAATTGAACATGGGTTACCACCAGGAATATTCATCCATGAAACTTGGCTTTTATTTATTCGCTGAATATGTGAATATGTTTATCAGCAGCGCAATAATGGCAACATTATTTTTTGGAGGTTATGATATTCCTTTCTTTAACGAATCGGCACATACAGATTGGGGTAATTGGTTAGCGGTTGCAGGTATAGTTTGTTTTATGATAAAGATTGCAATCTTTATATTTTTATTTATGTGGATTAGATGGACAGTGCCAAGGTTTCGTTACGACCAGTTAATGAATCTTGGTTGGAAAAAATTAATTCCGCTGGCATTAGCAAACATGCTTATAACAGGCGGCGTAATTTTGTGGTTGCACAAATAGTGAATAATGAAAAATATTTTCTATAATAAATACACGCATAAATGGCAAAATATTTTAACCATTATACATTTTTCATTCTTAGTAGTTTTCACAACTTCATTAATATTAATGAAGCTGAATGATTCATCGTTTAGTAAAGGGTTATTTATTGCAGCAATATTAATAGCTATAGTTCATAGTTTATTTAAAGTGATTGGCGTAAAAAAGAAAGATATTATAGAAGTGAAAATCAAAAATCATAGATAGAAATTATTTTTTGACTTTTTACTTTTTACTTTTGAATTTTTAGAATGATAACATTAACAAACAGAGCGAAACCGGTGGATCGTAAGCCAATGACTTTTATCGAAAGTCTTTACTTATGGAATATTTTTAAAGGAATGATGATTACGCTCAGGCATTTTTTTAAAAAGAAAGCAACCATTCAATACCCTGAACAACAAAGAACATTTAGCCCGGTATTTCGTGGCGTGCAAATTTTAAATCGCGACGAGGAAGGTAGAGAGCGTTGCACAGCTTGTGGCTTATGTGCGTTAGCTTGTCCCGCCGAAGCAATAACAATGGAAGCTGCAGAGCGCATGCCCGGCGAAGAAAACTTATATCGTGAAGAAAAATATGCAGCTAAATATGAGATAAATATGTTGCGTTGCATCTTCTGTGGTTTTTGTGAAGAGGCTTGCCCTAAAGATGCCATCTATCTTACTGAAACATTTGCACCATCGGCATACAACCGTAAAAATTTTATTTATAATAAACAAGACTTGCTGATTCCGGATCCAAAAACGCAACCGGAAGAATATGCGCAGGCAAAAGGCTTAAGAGAAATCAGCAAAAAGAATAAATAATGACTGCCACCGAAATATTATTCTGGTTTTTAAGCGCTCTTGCATTGTTCAGTGCTTTAATGGTTTTGGCAAGTAAAAATCCCGTACACAGTGTGCTTTGGCTTATTGTAGTTTTCTTCGCCATCAGCGGACATTATATTTTATTAAATGCGCAGTTTCTCGCTATCGTAAATTTAATTGTATATGCAGGCGCAATCATGGTGTTGTTTTTATTTGTAATCATGTTGATGAATTTAAACACGAGCACCGAGCCACAGCGAAATTCACTTTTAAAATTAGCAGGCGTTGTTGCAGGTTGTTTATTATTAACGGTAATGGTTTCTGCAGTACGTTCTGCAAATGAAATAACCAACAGTCAAACAATCATGAATGAAGGTAATATTGGTTTAATAGAAAATTTAGGTAAGGTTTTATTTACTCAATATGTTGTACCGTTTGAAATAAGCAGCGTATTATTTTTAAGTGCAATGGTTGGTGCTGTGGTGATTGGGAAGAAGGAGTAAGCTCAAGCCTCATCCCTAAAGGGAGTTGGGTAAGAGCAAAATTGAATTTTAATTTATTAATTGCTTTAGGTTTTATAAAGGCTTAAAGCTTAAAAAGTCCCTTTAGGGGGGATTTAGGGCATGCCGATTCAGTATTATATAGTTTTAGCAGCAGCACTTTTTTGTATTGGTGTAGTGGGTGTATTAATTCGCCGCAATGCCATTATTATTTTTATGTCTATTGAGCTAATGCTGAATTCTGTAAACCTGATGTTGGTTGCATTTTCAAAAATGCATTATGCTTTGGGCAATGCAGCCAATACTGGTACTCCTGTGAACGTGGGTACAGATGCGCAGTTGTTTGTGTTTTTTATTATGGTGGTTGCAGCTGCAGAGGTGAGTGTGGGTTTGGCGATTATTGTAATGATGTATCGCAACATACATTCAACAGATGTGAATTTTTTAAACAGGCTAAAGAATTAAAAGCCCCAACCCTAAAGGGAGTTGGGTAAGTTTGATTATGATTTTAAACATTAAGTTATTTAATAAATTCTTCTTAAGTCCCTTTTGGGATTTAGGGTTTAAAACTCCCCTTTAGGGGTTGGGGGCATTATGGTTTACTTAGTTCCACTTTTTCCTTTGCTTGGTTTTTTTCTGAATGGATTGTTCAGAAATTTATCAAAAAGCCTTGTCAGTATCATTGGCTGCGGTTCTATTCTCATTTCATTTATTATAAGCTGTATTTTATTTTTTGATGTGAGGTCTGGCGGCGCTTTACCTGTTCATCCTTTATTTCCATTCATAAATATTGCTTCTTTTAAAATTGATTTTGCTTTCCAGGTTGACCAGCTTTCATCTATATTCTTATTAATTATAACCGGCGTTGGATTTCTCATTCATGTGTACTCAACATCATACATGCACGAAGAAAAAGAAGAACATTTTGCAAGGTATTTTTCTTACTTAAACCTGTTTGTTTTTTCAATGCTGTTGTTAGTATTGGGAGCGAATTATGTAATCATGTTTATTGGATGGGAAGGCGTTGGCTTGTGTTCTTATTTATTGATTGGCTACTGGTTTAAAAATGATAATTATAATTATGCGGCAACAAAAGCTTTTGTAATGAACCGCATTGGTGATGTTGGTTTTTTGCTTGGCATATTTTGGTTGTTATCAAAACTTGGAACAGCAAATTTTAATGATGTATTTGCAAATGTTCATCAACTTTCATCAACAGATATAACCGGCATAACTGTTTTATTATTTATTGGTGCGATGGGCAAGAGCGCACAAATTCCTTTATATACATGGTTGCCCGATGCAATGGCAGGTCCAACACCTGTTTCTGCATTAATACATGCGGCTACAATGGTTACTGCGGGCATTTACATGGTGGCGCGCAGCAATGCTTTGTATTCTTTAAGCGCGGTTGCAGAAAATCTTGTTGCGATTGTTGGTATTGCAACAGCGTTGTTGGCTGCAACAATTGCAATCAAACAAAACGATATTAAAAAGGTATTGGCTTACTCAACCGTTAGTCAACTTGGTTATATGTTTTTAGGATTGGGTGTTGGCGCTTATACCGGTGCTGTATTTCATGTAATGACGCATGCATTTTTTAAAGCGCTTTTATTTCTTGGTGCAGGCTCTGTTATTCATGCATTGCATACGCAGCAAGACATGCGTTATATGGGTGGATTAAAAAAATATTTGCCTGTTACACACATTACTTTTTTAGTTGCATGCCTTGCAATTTCAGGTATTCCGCCATTCAGCGGTTTCTTTTCAAAAGATGAAATTCTTGCTGCGGCTTATTCAGCAAATCCAATTTATTGGGTGCTTGGTGTTATCGGTGCGGGAATGACGGCATTTTATATGTTCCGTTTATATGCAACAACTTTTTTGGGTGAGTTTCGCGGCACTGATGAACAAAAAAATCATCTGCATGAAAGTCCGTTAGCAATAACAATCCCGCTTTTAATTCTTGCAATACTTGCAGCAATTGGCGGCTTTGTAAATGTGCCAGAAGTATTTGGCGGAAATGCAAAGCTGCATGAATTTTTATCACCTGTTATCACAACAGAAAAAACATTTCAATTAACAAGCAGTAAAGATTTTATGCTGATGGGCATTTCTGTTGCCGTTGCTGTTATTGGCATCATCATCGCGTTAGCAAAATATATTAAGAAGCCTGAATTAGGCGAACCGCAAGGCTTAGGAAAAGTGTTGGCGAACAAATGGTATGTTGATGAAATTTATAATGCACTTATTGTAAACCCGCTTTCATATCTCGCCATATTTTTTAAAAATGTAATTGAAAAATCAGGCATTGATGGTTTTGTAAATGGCGTTGGAACGTTTGTTCAATATTCATCACGCAGATTGCGGTTAGTGCAGAATGGAAAAGTGGGCACATATATTTTATTAATGGTGTTTTCAATAGTGTTATTGTTTGTGGTGTTTTGGAATCAAACAAACATTATTGATTTCTTTCAAAAAATATTTTAATAAGCATGATTGCTTTACTACTCATACTTGTTCCTGTAATTGGCGGTTTAATTACTTTATTTATAAAGAATAAAAATACAGCTAAAGGTTTTTCGCTTTTTGTTTCAATCATTACTTTAATTTTTGCATTAATTGGTGTTTATTCAACTCAAGTAAATCAACTGCATTTTGATGTTGCGTGGATGCCGGATTTAAACAGCCGCATTACTTTAGGTTTAGATGGATTGAGCAAAATACTTTCATTACTTACTGCAATATCATTACCTGTAATTATTACAGCAACTTATAAAAATACATATACAAATGCTGGCAAATTTTATGGTTTAATGTTTTTATGCCAGGCAGGAATGCTGGGTGTTTTTCTTTCAATGGATGCATTGCTGTTTTATTTTTTCTGGGAGCTTGCATTAATTCCCGCATATTTTTTATGTTCAATATGGGGCGGCGAAAAACGCATTCCGGTAACATTCAAATTTTTTGTGTACACATTTGTCGGCTCATTGCTGATGCTCATTTCAATTTTATTTATTTATTCAAAAACACCAGACCATTCTTTTGCAATGCAATCTTTTTATCATGCAAAACTTTCTGCATCGCAAAGCCAATGGATGTTTTGGTTATTCTTTATTGCACTTGCAATCAAAATGCCTGTCTTTCCTTTTCACACATGGCAACCCGATACATATGAACAGGCGCCCACCGCAGTTACCATGTTATTAAGCGGCGTTATGGTGAAGATGGGTGTGTTTGGTGTGATACGTTGGTTGTTACCCATTTTTCCGCAGGCATCGCAAACCAATAGTTCAATCATTATAACACTTTCTGTGATTGGAATGTTATACGCTTCGCTGATTGCAATTCGGCAGAATGATATGAAGCGATTGATTGCATATTCATCTATTGCGCATGTTGGTTTAATGTGTGCTGCATTATTTTCAAATCAACAAGTTGGAATGCAGGGCGTGTTGATTCAAATGTTTAATCACGGCATAAACATAATTGGATTATGGATTGTTGCCGATGCAATAGAAAAACAATTCGGCACAAGAAAGTTTAGTGAGCTTGGCGGACTTGGACAACGTGCACCAACACTGGCAATATTATTTGTTGTGTTGTGTTTGGCAAACGTGGCGCTGCCATTAACCAATGCGTTTGTTGGCGAGTTTTTAATGTTCAATGGTTTGTTCCGTTATAACCCGGTGATGGCAGGCATTGCGCTTATCGCAATTATTTTAGCAGCGGTTTATACGCTTAACATGATTCAAAAAATATTTTATGGTAATACAGTTGCATTAACGGCGAATGCGCATGACAGCAGTTTCAACATTAATGCAGCATTAGTAATATTGGTGATTGTGGTAATTGTTTTCGGCATTTATCCGCAACCTATGTTGAATTTAGCACAGGAGAGCGCAAAAATGTTTATCGCCAAAATACCATGACTATAAAAATTAAAAGATAAGAAACAGTGAAGAACTTAGCACATTATTTCGATGATAAGAGAATTGCGAAGCAATCATTGAGGCAATTGAAAATAATTGTTAACGAAATAAATCTCTTAAGAATTCAACCGTTTTTCGATTGCGGAGATGTCTCGTTCCGCGACATAATGAAAAAAGTTTTTCATAGCTATTTAAGATTTAAATAAAGTATGAACGCAATTATATTTTCAGCAGGCTGGGGAATAATAATGATGTTTTGCAGTTTTCTTGTGCGCAATAAATCAAGTTTCAGGCATATTGCTGTTGTTGGTTTACTGGTGTTGCTTGTTGTAAATATTTTAGATTCAAACGGTGTTGCTGTTTTTCATATTGATTCAAAAAATATGCTTGCCTATACACGTTTTGGCTTGCTGTTTAATTCAATTGCAATCGCATCAACACTTATTTATGTTTTGCTTAGCGGAAAAGATATTGCACGCATTGGCAGTTATGCAGCGGAATATTTTATACTGATATTTTTTGTGTTATGTGGCGTTGCAATTCTTTCTTCATACAATAATTTACTGATGTTATTTTTAGGAATTGAAATTCTGTCTATTCCATTATATATTTTAACCGGCAGCGATAAGCGTAATTTAAAAAGCAATGAAGCATCGTTAAAATATTTTTTGATGGGTTCGTTCTCAACAGCATTAATGGTGATGGGCATTGCCTTGATGTACGGCGGCACAGGAACTTTTTCTTTAGACGTGGTAAGAACAGAAACAGGTTTATACAAAGGCGTTTCATTTTTAGAAATTATTGGCTTATTGTTTTTAATGGTTTCTATGTGTTTTAAAGTATCGGCTGCACCTTTTCATTTCTGGACGCCCGATGTGTATGATGGAGCACCCGGCGTAATTACATCATTCATGGCAACCATTGTAAAAGTTGCGGGCTTTATTGCATTTTTAAAATTATGTTATGGGCGAATGACAACAACTTCCACCGCTATTGACTGGCAGTTATTGTTTGCTGTTATTATCATTGCCACATTATTATTCGGAAACATCACAGCTATTTTTCAGCAAAGCGTAAAACGCATGTTAGCATATTCGAGCATTGCGCAAGCTGGTTTTATGTTATTTGCTTTATTTAGTTTAAATGATTTTGCAAGCAAGGGTTTGCTAATGTATTCTGCTGCATATAGTCTTGCAACGATTGGTTTATTTGCTGTGTTGGTAAAAATGAAAGACGTAACATTCGAAGGTTATAACGGTCTTGCAAAAACACAACCTGTATTAGCTGCAACCAATGCCATATTTTTATTTTCACTGGCAGGCATTCCTTTAACGGCGGGCTTTCTTGCAAAATATTATATGCTTGCTTCTGTAGTTGAAACAGGAAATTATATTTGGCTTGTTGTGGTTGCCGTTTTGTTTGCAGCCATAAGCACTTATTATTATTTCAGAGTTATACAAGCTATGTATTTTAAAACCGGCGAACCGCAAACAGAAAACATTACTGGTAGTTTTAAATTTGGATTGATTGCATTAGCTGCAATCATCATCATCATCGGCGTTCTACCGCAATATCTTTTTAACTGGTTATATTTTTGACCACGATTTATAGGATTTTCCTGACTACACTGAATTTTAAATTTCTCGCAAAGAATAAAAGTTTGCAAAGACGCAAAAATTTTTAGACAATAATTATAAGCGGGTTAAATATTATTGCATCATGCTTACAAATTCATCAAACAGATAACGGCTATCGTGCGGGCCCGGTGTGCTTTCAGGATGATATTGAACACTAAATGCAGGTTTATATTTCATGCGAATACCTTCTATACTTTCATCATTTAAATTCACATGCGTTATTTCAATATTACGATTATCTTTTACTGCATCAGGCACTACACCAAACCCATGGTTCTGCGTTGTTATTTCGCAATGCTGTTTAAGTATATTTTTTACCGGATGATTTAAGCCTCTGTGCCCGTGATGCATTTTAAAAGTTGGGATATCATTAGCCAAAGCCAAAAGCTGATGACCCAAACAAATTCCAAACAATGGTTTTTCTTCTTTCAATAATTCTTTTACCGTATCAATTGCATAAGGCATGGCCGCAGGATCGCCGGGTCCGTTTGAAATAAAATATCCATCTGCATTAAATGCTTTTATTTCTTCTACCGGCGTTTTTGCAGGAAATACTTTAATATAAACTCCCCTGTTAGCAAGAGATGTAAGAATATTTTGTTTGATGCCATAATCAAGCATGGCAACTTTTAATTTACTGTCCGCATTACCAACTTGATAAATATTTTTCGTGCTTACTTCACTTGCCAGTTCAAGCCCATCCATATCAGGAACTTTATCTAATTCATTTTGCAGATTTTTTAATTCAGAAATTTCAGAAGAAATAATGCAGTTCATAGCACCCTTTGCGCGAATGTGTGCAACAAGTGAACGCGTATCTATTCCTTCAATCGCAACAATATTATTGGCTTTTAAATATTCATCGAGACTACCTGTTGCCTGGTATCTTGAAAATTTATCTTCAAGATTTCGTCCAATTAATCCGCGTATTTTTACTGATGCACTTTCCTGGTCAAACTGGTTTATACCATAATTGCCAATATGTACATTGTTCATTATAAGAACCTGTCCATAGTAGCTCGGATCTGTAAACACTTCCTGGTAACCCGTCATGCCGGTATTAAAGCAAATTTCACCTGTTGTGGTGCCGGTTTTACCAAAAGCTTTTCCTTTAAAAAATGTTCCGTCTTGTAATAAGAGAAATGCGTCTTGCTGAGTGTTGGGCATTTTTTTGAATGATTTTCAAAATGCAAAAAAAAGCTATGTAAATTAAATTTTGATATAAAGTTTTCCAGATACTTTAACCATCCTAACATTTCATTTTTAAAAAAAGGTGAAATTCGTTTTTATTATAATAACACGTCTGAACTTTGCGTATAAATAAGATTATGATGACTAAGAGGATTCCGGCTTTTGAAAGACTAATGATATTTTCTGCGTTTATTTCTTTCGGCTTACTATTTTACCGTTGTGTTTTTACATTAAGTTTTCATTACACTTATTTTTTATGGAATTTATTAATTGCTTATGTGTCTTACATTATGAGCAAACAATTAATTAGGTGTAAAGAAATAAATGTAAAAGCAATACTGTTAGTATCTGGCTGGCTGCTTTTCTTTCCAGCCTGTATGTATTTATTTACCGATATTCTGCACATGCATAAGACGGATCATTTTCCTGTTATTTATGATGCGTTCTTATACTTATCATTTGCATGGAATGCTTTACTGCCCGCTTTAATGTCGTTAAAGAAAGTTGAGGCATTTTTAAGAAGACATTTATCTGTTTTTTTTGTTAAGGTTTCTATTTTATTTTTTATTTTTCTAAGCAGTTATAGTATTTGTCTTGTAAGATTTCTGCATTTAAAAGACTGGGATATAATAACCAATACAAAACGTTTTCTCCATGTTTCAGCAAACAATATTTTAAATCCTACAGATCATATTCATTCATGGTTATCTATAATATCATTAATGTTATTGCTTGATGTAATTTATGTAGGATTTAAAAAATTATACTTCATGAAGCAGATTAATACAAGTATATTGTTTAAATAATTAGATATAAGTTATGCAAGCAGCACTTCTTTATTATATTTATTTCTATAATCAATTGGTGAGAGACCGGTAATCTTTTTAAATGTATTTCTGAAAGCCTTCGCATCAGAATAGCCTACATCATACATTACTTCATTTACATTTTTCCGGCTGCTTTCAAAATTCTTTTTCGCGGCTTCTATTTTAAC
>JAICKT010000539.1 GCA_025927795.1 Parafilimonas sp.
ATACCTGAAGTTACAAACTACTTAATAGCCTTACTAAATGTTTACCGCGTCATTTTTTATTAAGAGATAGTCGTCAACTATGGCGCAAATATTCCTTACCCCATCAGGTAGGCTATGCCGTTAGTAACGGGCTCACATAACTCCTGTACTTTTTTTTGCCTGAATAAATTTTCAATTATATCGCGAGCTTCTTTGTAATCATTGTGTATGGGGCATGGATGGCTTCCGGAGCATTTACTTAAACCGAGCCCGCAGCTTTTAAAAACTGATCTTCCATCTGTAGCTTCAACTATATTAATTATTGGCTGCCTTTGCTGTTCTTTAGAGATATAAAAACCTCCGGCGGGCCCTTTAACACTATTGATCACACGATGCTTCACCAGCGTCTGTAATATTTTGCCTACAGTATGTTGGCTTGCATTTATAAATTCTGCAATTTCTTTTATGCCCGCATTGCCTTCAGCATCAAATTTTGAGCTTAAATAGATTACGGCTTTTATTGCAGTTTTACAGGTATTGCTCAGCATATCATCGGTTTAAAAATTCACGGCCCTCTTCACTTATTAATTGAGAATTCCAGGGCGGGTCAAATATAACTTTTACATCAATATTATAATCTTTAAAGTATTGCTCAAGCACATTAGAAACACCATCTGCAATAGATTCGCCCATTGGGCAAAATTGCGTAGTAAGTGTCATAGCGCAATAAATTACTTTATCGACATGATCAAAATCCACATGGTAAATTAAACCAAGGTCAACCACATTCAGACCTATTTCCGGGTCCATTACATTTTTTAATCGAATAACAGCTTGTTCAAGTTTTACTTTATCGTTTGTAATTATATTCATGATTTTACCGGCGTATGGGAAATCATTTTAAAAACATTTTGATTGTATAACACAGCCGCCGCAAATAACAAGCAAGCTGCAATTTTTAATAAAAAAATATTAGCGCCAAAAACACCGGTGATGAACATTATAAAACCTGCGATATATAGAATAGCCATCAGTTTAAAAATTTGCTGATTAAAAAGTTCTTTCGGATTCGGGGTTTTTCCTAAAGCAGCCCTGCCATGATACGCCCTGTTCCAGAGTATAAATGGAAGTGTTTTAAAAGTCATTCCAAAAATAATAGCCGTAATCCAGCCAAAGAAAATACAGAATCCATAAGCGAGCACAAGAGCGGTATTATCAACTGAAAATACCAATATTGAAATAATTATGATTAAAATAATCAAAGGCAGCAGCATCATAAAAACTGATAGAAGCGATACTTTCAAAGGGTCATCCACTTTTTTCCGAAGCCTGTTTTTGTAAGCCTGGTAACAAAAATAGCCGAACATGCAAACTGCAAGCAGAATAGCCCCCAGCGAAATAAGATACAACCAATTTATACTTATATACAAAAAGAAAATAATAAAACTGATCAATGCAAAATTTATTAAACCGTATACGCGCCACAACAATTTTTTACTATCATATTTTGAAATAAGAAACATTGGAATTAAACGGGAACCCACGCCAATCACCAGCAGCAAAAACCACCCGATAATGCCGAGATGCGCATGCAACGGCAAATAAGCTAAAGAATCTTTTGATAAAATATTATATGTAAAATTATAAACGAGAAAAAGCCCAACCAATGTAGTGATGAACAACCAAAGGCCAGCAGTAAAAACAAATACCGCATGTACATTTTCCTTTTTACTTTTCAACATGGTTGTGGCAATGTTTATTAAATAAAATAGTATGGAAATATTGATTAAAATAGCACCCAATTGCGCAGGCCATCCAAAATAAAAATTATAAAAACCAACAACTAAAAGAGGTATGCCAATAGCCGCTGTTACAAACGAAAGATAAGCCAGCGCATTACTGTATAACCTGCCTTCTATAAGCACTGGTATTAACTGGTGGCTGGCTCCAAGTATTACCATAGTGCCCCAGCCAAGCGCCATAATATGCGTAATGGCGAGTGTTTGCGGATGAAAGTAATGTTGCAAAAATGCTGACGAAGAAAAAAATAACAGAATGGTTGCGCATAAAAATGATACCGCTGCATATACATAAAATGGCAAAACAACTTGCCAGGATGTATTTTTTACGAGGCCGCTATTTGGTGATGGCGAAAACATTAGCTTTTAAAAATTAAAAGATGCACCTGGCCATCGCTGATTTCTTTTATCCTGTAATCAAATTTTCTTTCTTTTAATTCAGGTAATAAGAAAACAGGTATTCTCTTATGGTAAACGAATAATGCGGTATCAGAAGGTAAGTTATCAAGCCCTTCAAGAATAGCTAACATGGGCCTGGGCATGGCAAGTTTACGTACATCAACAGTTTGAATTTTATTTGAAAACTTTTGCACATAAGCATTTATCCGCCTGGCAACGTTGTCAAAAATTTTTCTTGCAGCTGCTGTATCCGCTACGCTTTTTAACTGGTTTGATTGACTTAATATCGGGCTAAGCCATTTATGTAAAGCTTCGTGGGCTTCCCCTTTCATTTTGCATTGTTGTATCATCGTATTTACATCGCTTGAAAGATCACTACCCAACAAC
>JAICKT010000560.1 GCA_025927795.1 Parafilimonas sp.
AAAGATGCTTTATACATCTGCGAAAACGCAGGCCTTGTTGTAAAAGTGAATGGAGTTGGTAAAGTAATTAATCAATCTATTGCTGCAGGAACAGCAATAGCAAAAGGTCAGCAAATAAAAATTGAATTGAACTGAGTGAAGAAACTTGAAGACATATTATATAAGGTACGCATCATCGCTATACATGGCAATAGAAGTGTTGATGTAAATGCGATTACTATTGATTCAAGAAAAGTTGAAAGCGGTTCAATGTTTATTGCTGTGAAAGGTGAAAAATTTGATGGTCACAATTTCATTCAGCAATCAATTGATAAAGGCGCAACTATAATTGTATGTGAAGATTTACCTGCTGAATTAAAAGATAACATCACATACATCCAGGTAAAAAATGCACACGAAGCAACGGCATACATCGCACATAATTTTTATGATGAGCCTTCACAAAAAATAAAGCTTGTTGGTGTTACAGGAACGAATGGGAAAACTACCATTGCTACATTATTGTTCAAATTATTCAGCGGATTAAATTATAAATGTGGTTTGATAAGCACCGTACATAATCAAATCGGTAAAGAAATAATTCCATCAACACATACAACACCCCATGCAATTAGTTTAAATGCATTATTAAAACAAATGGCTGATGAAGGTTGCACACATGTTTTTATGGAATGCAGTTCTCATGCAATTCATCAGCATCGTATAACAGGTTTGCATTTTACAGGTGGCATTTTCAGCAACATCACACACGACCATCTGGATTATCATAAAACGTTTGATGAATACATCCGTGTAAAAAAATCATTCTTTGATAATCTTACCAGCGATGCATTTGCTTTATCAAATCTTGATGATAAACGCGGAACAGTAATGTTGCAAAATTCTCCTGCAAAAAAATATTACTATAGTTTAAAAACACTCGCAGATTTTAAGGGAAAGATTTTAGAAAATGTACTTACCGGTTTAGTGATGCAGGTGAATGATAAAGAAGTTCATTTCAGATTGATTGGTGAATTCAATGCATATAATCTTTTAGCGGTGTATGGTGCTGCCATGTGTATGAATGAAGACAGCGAAAAAGTTTTACTCATCTTAAGCAGTTTAACCGGCGCTGAAGGTAGATTCGATTACATCATCAGCAAAGAAAAAATAATCGGCATTGTTGATTATGCGCACACGCCTGATGCTTTAGAAAATGTTTTAGTCACGATAAAAAAATTACGCAAAGGTGATGAACAGGTAATAACTGTTGTGGGTTGTGGCGGCGACCGTGATAAAACGAAACGCCCTGAGATGGCAAAGATTGCAACTGAGTTTAGTAACCGTGCAATTTTCACCAGCGATAATCCGCGCAGCGAAGACCCGAATGAAATTTTAAAAGATATGGAAGCAGGATTGAATAGTGCGGGCAAAAGAAAATCAATTTCAATAACAGACAGAAGAGAAGCGATAAAAACAGCAGTGAGTTTCGCCAACAGCGAAGACATTATTCTGCTGGCAGGAAAAGGACATGAGAAATATCAAATCATTAAAAACCAGCAATTGCATTTTGATGATAAAGAAGTTTTAAAAGAAATGTTTGAATTGTTGAATAAGTAAAAGACAGCCCCATCCCTAAAGGGAGTAAGGCAACAGCTTTATTTAAATGAAACAACTTGAAATTTTAAACAGTTTAAAATTCTCCCTTTAGGGAGTTAGAGGGCATGCTTTACTATTTCTTCACATGGTTAAATGAGCACTACAATGTAAGCGGTGCACGCCTGTTTGAATACAATTCATTCAGAACGGCGATGGCTGTATTGTTTGCATTATTGATTGCAACGGTGTATGGAAGAAGAGTAATAAATCTTTTACGCAAAAATCAAATTGGTGAAACAGTAAGAGACCTTGGGCTTGCAGGTGAGCAACAAAAAAAAGGCACACCAACAATGGGTGGTCTTATTATTTTGTTAGCGATTGTAGTGCCCACATTATTGTTTGCTGATTTAGATAAAACATATATCAGGTTGATGTTGCTCTGCACTGTTTGGTTAGGTGTTATTGGTTTTTTAGATGATTACTTTAAACTGAAAGCAAGAAAGAAAGCTTTGGCTGAAGGAAAATTTTATTCTAAAAAAGACAGGGATGGTTTAGCAGGTATTACAAAAATTATTGGTCAGATTGGATTGGGAATTATCATTGGTGCAACTTTATATTCCAGCCCGAACGTTGTTGTAGAACGCGAATTAATCGGCGGGCAAACAGTTGGACAAACATTATTGCCCGGTGAAAAGCGTGCAAAAGATTCAAACATTGTTACACGAAATATTAATGGTGTTGAACGTC
>JAICKT010000663.1 GCA_025927795.1 Parafilimonas sp.
GGAAGTATAAACTTTATATTAAAGCAATTTTGGGAATGATCTATTGATTTGATCAACCGAAAGAATATTCTAATTTTTTTACATGCAAATAAATAAAGGATTAGGAAATGAAAAAATAATTTGTTATGGGTTGAAATTTAATGCCTTCTCCGCATTAATTCATAAACCCTGCGGGACAATTCTCTCATTCTTTCACGCACTTTTTCTTCTGTAACCGGTGTCAATAAGGCGATTGCATACTTTACTGTCCCGTCATCCACAATGCCCGCATCATTGGTAAAATAGCTCCACCACCCTGACTTATGATAAAACATAACGTTATGGGGAAGGCCTCCGGATAGTTTGGTTGTATCCAATTGCCTTCCCAACAAAACTTTTATTTGCTGGCTTACCCACGGGCTAATTAATGTATTGGTATATATTTTAAACATAAAATCTGCCGCGTGCAGAGCGCAGGTAACCGTTCCTCTTATCGTATCATATCCTGCATCTTCAAATTTGCGGGGCAAATATTTTCTTGTCACTTCACTTCCAACCCATCCATTGGCGTGCATCATTTTATTAATATTTTTTCTGCCGGCGATATCAATTAGGCAATTAGCGGCTGAATTATCGCTTCGCGTAATCATCAGATCCAATAAATAATTAATGGTAACGGTGTCGCCATCACGCAGCAAAGGCCGCGGATCCCAGCTTATTTCTTTCACTACATCCACATCATTGGGCGTTTTTACAATATAGGGTTCAGACAATGAGTGCGCGCCTTGTTCAATTTGGTTCAGCACTTCCATCGCTACATACATTTTATAAAGAGAAGCCGGATAAATAAAATTATCCATATTTACCCCGCCAATTACGGGGCTTTTAGCCGCGAGGTCAATTACGGCAAAAGAAATTTTTTCCATTCCATCGTCACCTGCATCATAAGTTCCATCAAGATGAACATCATGAACAATCTGATACAAAGAATCTGTAAATTCTCTCTTTTGAATATAATAAGAGGGTATTGTTGTTTGAGCCACCATCATTAATGAGGTAAGATGAAATGAAATAAATAATGATAACCTTTTCAAGATTCAATTGTTATTGATAAAAAATAATTCACACAAAAAATAGTGCGACAAAATAAAAATCCGGAATATTTATCTATTTACTGTCAGGTTTGTTTACAGCTGCTATCGTACATCAGGGCGATCTTCCACTATTTCAATGCGGGCACCCTGCAAGGCATCGTTTACCATTATCTGGCAGGATAACCGCAGGTTAGTTTGGACGTAAGCGCATTTCTGAAGCGTGCTTTTTTCATTTCTTTCCATTATGCTTTCGCGCATACTTTGTGCAATTACCAGGCACGTTCCACATCTGCCTATTCCTTTACATTCGCCAAAATCTTCGACATAAAGTTTTTCATTTATTAATACCATAAGGTTTCTGAATTCTCCTTCGAAAGTAGCCACCTCGATTTCTTCCTTATTATAAAAAATTGAAAAACAAATATCCTTTTTTCGCACAATCATTATTGGCAGAATGATTTAAAAACAACATAAAGCTGCAATACA
>JAICKT010000406.1 GCA_025927795.1 Parafilimonas sp.
AAACGTAACATCTATTTCTGGTGTACCAACATGGACGCAGGTTTTAATAAAACGCATTCTTGAAATTACCGGTAAATCAAATCTTAAACAGGTATGGCCTAATCTTGAATTATACATGCATGGCGGCGTATCATTCCTGCCGTATAAAGAAAATTTTAAAAAATTAATTGGTGATGATGTGCATTTTATGGAGATGTATAATGCCAGCGAAGGTTTTTTTGCAGCGCAGGATAATTTAGAAGAAGATGGCATGTTGCTATTTTTAAATCATGGAATTTTTTATGAGTTTATGCCTGTTGAAGAATATGGAAAGCCTCATCCGCGAACAATTGGCTTAAGAAAAGTTGAAACAGGAAAACAATATGCATTGGTAATTTCAACAAACGGAGGTTTATGGAGATACCTGCTTGGCGATACAATTCAATTTACTTCTTTACAGCCTTTCAGAATTAAAGTTACGGGCAGGTTAAAACATTTTATGAATGCTTTTGGTGAAGAAGTAATTGTTGATAATGCAGACATGGCAATTTCATTAGCGAGTGAAAAAACAGGAGCAATGGTAAATGATTATACTGCTGCTCCAATTTATTTTAGTGAGTATAATAATGGTGCACATGAATGGTTAATCGAATTTGAAAAAGAGCCAGTTAATCTCGACCAGTTTATATACGAGCTGGATAATGCACTCAAGAATTTAAACAGCGATTACGAAGCCAAGCGACATAAAAATATTGCGTTGCGTATGCCTGTTGTACATAATTTACAAAAAGGTATTTTTAATTTATGGCTGAAACAAAAAGGGAAACTCGGCGGGCAGCATAAAGTGCCAAGATTAAGTAATAACAGAAATTTTATTGAAGAATTAATTTTACTCCGCGGCCATTTCAAATCAATATAGTGAACGAAACTGCTAAAGAATCTTTGCACAAAGAATTTGAGCTGGAACGAATGATACTTTTCAGCGACGCGGTTTTCGCCATTGCAATTACTTTACTTATACTTGAAATAAAATTTCCTGAGTTGCCCGCAAATTATAACAACATCAATCTTTTTATTTTTCTTAAACCTATATTGATCCATTTTTTCGCTTTTATTGTTAGCTTCTTTTTTATTGGAATGAGCTGGTCAAGGCATTTAACGCTTTGTAAATTTTTAAAGCAATACAACAACACCGTAATTTTTTTTAATCTTTTACTGCTTTTTTTTATAGTTACATTTCCTTTTTCTATTTCAGCATTTATAGAAAATGTAAACAAGGCAATTGTAGTTGCAGTACTTGTGTATATATCAAATATTTTTCTCGTAATGTTTGCCCAATTTTTGTTTGTGTATTACATTCTTAAAATAAATACAGCTTTATCCGTTCCCGGTTACAAGGAAGAGAAAGAATATTTTTATCTGAAAGCGAAATATAGTTTTGTTATGATGGTGGCAACAATGATAGTAATGATTGCTGCAATTATTGTAAGCAACAACAACATATTAGCAGTTGCGTTTAGTTTATACGCATTGCCTTTATTTGCAATAATTATGAAAAGAAAACTTAGAAAACATAAACCGAAAACTCAATTATTCACAGCTTAATTTTTTATATGGTAAAAGATAAAGTTTGCATAGTAACCGGAGCAGCCCGTGGCATAGGCGCAGCTATTGCAAAAAAATTAGGTGAAAATGGTGCACACATTGCATTTACTTATGTAAGTGATTCCAGTGCAGAAAAAGCAACTGCATTAGAAAATGAAATAAAAGCATTTGGTGTAAACGCAAAGGCATATAAAAGCAATGCATCAGATTTTGTACAATGTGAAACTTTGGTGAATGATGTGCTAAAAGAATTTGGGAAGATTGATGTGTGCGTGAATAATGCAGGCATTTCAAAGGATAATTTATTGCTGCGTTTAACACCGGAGCAATGGGATGATGTAATGAATGTGAATTTGAAAAGTGTGTTTAATATGACGAAACAAGTTATTCGCCCAATGATGAAAGCAAAAGCAGGCAGTATTATAAATATGAGTTCGATAATTGGTATGCGCGGTAATGCTGGCCAGTCGAGTTATGCAGCGTCGAAAGCGGGTATTATTGGATTTACAAAATCTGTTGCACATGAATTAGGAAGCCGCAATATTCGGTGCAATGCCATTGCACCTGGTTTTATAGAAACAGATATGACGCATTATTTAAAGGAAGGAACTGCTGCAGAATCTTTTTTAAAAGATATTCCTTTAGGTCGTTTTGGTAAAGCAGAAGAAGTAGCTGACCTTACTCTATTTCTTGCAAGTGATATGAGCAGTTATATAACAGGACAGGTTATTAGTATTTGCGGCGGATTAAATATTTAGGTTGCAAAATTATTTCTTCAGATAATCTTTTACACCTTCCATTAATTTTTTACTTAACGGTACAACTGGCAAACGAAGATTATTTTTGATTAATCCCATTTCAGATAAAAATGCTTTTACACCTGCAGGATTATTTTCAGCAAACATTATTTCATAAGCTTTAATCAGTTTATCATTAATTGATTTTGCTTTTTTAAAATCACAGCTTAAACTGCTTCTTACCATATCAGAAAATTCTTTTGGAAAAGCATTTGCCGCAACGCTTATCACTCCTTGCATACCGCAGGCAAGTTGAGGTAAAGCCAACGCATCATCACCGCTCACTACTAAAAAATCTTTTGGTGCATCGCGTAAAATTTTCATGCATTGCGCCATATCACCACTGGCTTCTTTTATGCCTGCAATATTTTCAACTTCGTTAGCTAAACGAATGGTTGTATCTGCTTCAATGTTTTTAGAAGTTCTGCCCGGCACGTTGTATAAAAGAATTGGTTTGGGTGATTCTTTTGCCAGTACTTTATAATGCTGAAATAAACCTTCCTGTGATGGTTTATTGTAATATGGTGAAGTGCTTAAAACAGCAGTTGCTTCATCTAAAGGAAAAGTTTTTAACTCGTGAATTAATTCGCGTGTATTATTGCCGCCAATACCAACCACAACAGGCACACGTTGTTTCACAACTTCATACGTGTATTTAATTACGTCTGTTTTTTCAGGCTTGGCTAATGTAGGTGTTTCACCCGTTGTGCCTAATGTTACAATGTATTCAACCTTGCCACTAATAACAAAGTCAATCATGGCATGCAGGGCATCAAAATCAACGTCACCGTTTTTTCTGAACGGTGTAACAATTGCAACGCCGGTTCCTTTTAAAGTATCTTTTAATGAAGCCATAATTAAATAAATTTCAAAAAACAAAAAGCAAATGACAAATAAAATCTAAATAATAAAAAATTCAATTTTTAGTTATAGTGCGATTTTATAATTATTTAAATTTTAAAATTGAAATATTATTTGGTTCTTGAAATTTTTATTTTGAATTTTTTGCAATCATGCCATATTATGAAATACCTTGCTCACATCATCATCCTGCTCTAACCGTTCTATTAATTTACTTACATCTTCTGCCTGTTCTTCGGTTACAGGAACTGTGGCGGTTGGTATCCATTCAAGTTCAGAACTTAAAGGTGTTATGCCCTTATCTTCCAGTGCTTTTTGCAAATTACCAAAATCAGTAAATGCAGAGCGTAAAACAATAACATCATTACCCTGTTCATCAATACTTTCACCCATTTCTTCCAATCCAAAATCTATTAGTTCCAATTCAAGTTCATCTATATTTAAACCTTCGGGCTTCAACTTAAACACTCCCATCTTTTTAAACTGAAAACTTACACTGCCGCTGTTGCCCAATGTGCCGCCGCCTTTATTAAAAATACTTTTCACATTTGCCACTGTGCGCACATGATTATCAGTTGCCGTTTCAACTATCAAAGCCACACCATGTGGCGCATAACCTTCGTATAAAATCTCTTCATAATTTTCAATCTCTTTGCCCATTGCCCGTTTAATAGCAGCTTCTACGCGGTCTTTCGGCATGTTTACAGCCTTGGC
>JAICKT010000224.1 GCA_025927795.1 Parafilimonas sp.
CGTTCCTCCGCCTAACACATATTCTCCTTGTTGCCACAAATAAGGAAACGCCAGCAGCTCCGGAAAATCAGGGCGAATCAATGCCGTACCGGATGCAATACCACCGGGAATATAATACCAGTCTGCCCGGTTAAAACCATACGCCGGAATCATAGAATGTGCGCCCACGCCGGATGCAAATGACGCTGTATTAGAACCGGGATGACAACCTAAAATAAAATTTAATGATGCCAGCATGTAATCATCTGTAACAATATTTGGAAATGCTGCATGCAAAAAATATTGTTTGTAACCGAAGTGTTGAATGTCCCAGCCTGCACCCCAAATATTGGGTTTGTATGGAACTTCGTAAGGTGTTTCTTTTGATTGCGCTTGAATTGTATCAAACAAAATTTTTACAGCATCTGTAATTGTGTTGGTAAATGATGCGTCATTTATCATTGGCAAAATTCTTCCAACAACCCAACCATAATTATTAATTTGTTTTGCAATTACATCTTTGTTTGCGATTAAAAAATCTGCATACTTTTTATCTTTTGTTGAAATGTATAATTCAGTAGCGAGCTCAATTCTTTGACCCGCATATTTTTCTTTTGTATCATTCCAAACTTGTTTTGCAATGTTTAAACAATCATCAGCCAATGAATCATTAAAGCTTTTCATTACACGATAGGCTGCAGCTAATGCACCTGCCACTTCCAAACTTCTGCCAGGATTATCTTCAGTAAAAACCCAGCGGTCATCAGGAGAATTTGGTAAGCCAACTTGCATTGTTCTTTCACCTGCCGGTACATCGTTGTAAAATTTGTTGTCAGTAATATTAGCTGCATCACCAAGGGTTGTATATTGTTGTAATGTGGGTTCAATAATGCCGCGATAAAACCTGCCCATACTTTTGTAACCACCAACAATAGATAACAACCCATGTTCAATTTGTTGCAACACATCAGGCTTGCCATCCGGCTGCTGAATTTCTACAACATGTGTTTGCTGATTGATGCTTGTATTATCATACTTTACATCAAATGTTTCGTATGCTAAAGTCAATCCATAAACCGTTTCTGCCTGCGATTCAACACGTAAATCAAAATCACCTGCATCATGCCACCCACCCACATTTAAACCGGGAACAGTTTCACCACTTTTATATTTTGTAAGCGTTGATGCACCTTGTATATATCCGTCAAAATGATTCGAATCAATTGGCGCCATGCGTGCATCATCCATGTGGCAGAAGCCATGCCATACACGATATTTATCATTCACACGCATGTGACACATTTGCGCCGGCAAAAAATATTCAAGTGTTGGCTGCCAAACATTTTCTGCAAAAACACTGTCATTAATTTGAAAAACATTCGTCGCATCACTTCCGTATTTCACTACATACATGCCCGGTTTTTTTATTTGCGTGAAATCAAACTGTAAATAATGATAGCGCAAGAAATTACCCCAATCTTTTGGTTGCGATTGCAACACATTTTCAAAGCCACCATTTTCATTAATGCGTAATAGCGATGCAGTTGTTTTTCTTTTATCATTTGCGTCTAATTCAATCACTGCAATTTTTTGTTGTGCTGGATGATAACCAACCTGCGAAACCTGCACAACAGGCTTACTCATCCATCCATCAATGGCATGTGGCGTAACAAGCCATTCAATTGCATTTTTTGTTTTGCCTTTTTGAATGAGTGAACGAACAACAAACCAACCATTATTATATTTTCCTCTTCCATCAAGCAATTGCAAATTGTTTCCGTTCAAATTTTCAATCGTCATTCTTTGATTATCACTTTCAGGTGCAACCGTTAATTTATTTCCTGTTGCCATTGGCGTTACTTGTGTTTCGCCTTCGTCATCAATATAGTTTTGGGTGTTTGCCTGTTGCGGAAAAATGCCAAACTGCTTATCCATGTAATAGCTCTTTCCAAACAATATTGATGGCAACAGTTCAAAATTGAAATCTACTTTACCGATCCAGTTATCAGGCAATGTGCTGTCAAGATCAACAATAATTTTAAATGATTTTCCCGCAGGTACAACATGAATAGTATAACCAAATTTTAAATCAGGATATATAACAGGATTAAAACCTTTGCGATCAATTGCTTCATTGGGAAATTCCATGTGCACACTTATAGTGCCTGTTGATTTATCAACAACACGCTTACCAACTTTTGGTATTGGTTGCCATTGTCCTGGAGTTGGATTCAAACGTATATCACCATTGGTTGCAACACGTTCGCCATTTTGTATAACACCAACACCGCCCTGGTGACCTTCAGGATAAAAATCCCATGCAAGCATCACATTTACACCCTGATATTCGAGGTACTCTTTGCTATTCAAATGCATTTGTTGTTGGGCATGCAATTGAAAAGATAAAAACAGAAAAAAAACAACTAAGTATTTTTTCATTTAATAAATTTTTGTTGAAACATCATTTCGGCGAAAGAGGAATCCTTCTGTATGTTAACAAGCTTAAATTTATGAGATGTCTCGTTCCTCGACATGACGTTCCAAGAGATTATATTTTTAACCAATTAAGAATAATTCAAGTAAGCTCAATATTTCACTTCATCGTGCGTTAACACTTGCGGCAAATCGTAAATCTCGTTTACGTGTTGTTTGTTATTATAAGGCTCATTAATAAATGCATTCCATACAAGAAACCAACTCCACTTTGGCTGCGACTGTAGAATTTTTACTGAAGGCAACTCTCCTACTTCAGTTAGTGCAACTAATTTTCCTTTGCTCAATTCAACTAAATCATTGTAATTTTTTTGCTCGTAATCCATGTGATAAACATCAGAGCCTAACACATCAACATAATCATTGCCGGGATAATAATCTTTGTATGCATACGCTTCATCACCGGGAATATCACGCGGACCGTTTGCACCCCAAACCCAAATTAAATTATTCAAGTGAAAATGATTTGTATAACGGTCATACATCATCTTCCATAATTTTTGAATTCCATCTTTGCCTTTCTTATCACCCCACCAAAACCAAATTCCATTCATTTCATGATAAGGTCGCCAAAGAATGGGAACATGTGCACTGTCTAATTGTTTTAAATAACCTGCAACTTTATCAATTTGTGCAAGCCAGCGTTTATTCAAATCAGTTCCTTCAGTTGTTAGTTCTTTCCATTGCACATCTGTAAGTTTTGCCTGCACACTTTCTTTCCATCCATACGGCGGATTATCAATTGGTCTTCCCTGGTGCCACATTAATGTTATAATAAAACCTTCTTTATATTTTTCTATCGCTTCGTTTACTACTTCCTGTCCCGGATCTTCTGTTCCGTGGAATATGAAATCGTTTCCCCAAACAGCGGGATATTTTCCAGTGATATTTTTTACTGTATCAAGCCAACGTTCATCACCATGCTCGCCACTTAAAATGTATTTGCCATTGATGCTGTATAAATAGTTGAATAATTTTTTTGCTTCAGGAGAAGCATTTTTATTTACAGGTTGAAATGATTGCGCAAACGAAGATGCATAAACAAACATCATCAATAAAAACCAAAGTATGTATTTCATAATCGCAGGTTATAATTATTTAACGGCATCAATTCTTGCAACCCAACCACCACCATTTGAAAGCTGAATTTTTATTTTATCTCCTGAAGTAATATTTATTGTTTCTTTTTTATAATCCGTTGCATTCCTGTCAGCATTTACGCCATCTTTAAACACTTCAGCAGTATAGTTTCCGGCAGGCAAAAAAGAAAAATCAAGCGTAAGCTCACGTGCATTCCAGTTGCTCATTGCACCAACAAACCATGTATTATTTTTCTTTCTTGCAACAGCCACATACTCTCCCACTTTACCATCAAGCGGCACAGTTTCATCCCACGTTGTAGGAACGTTCTTAATAAAATCTGTACACTCTTGTTCCTTCATATAAGTTGTTGGATTATCAGAAAGCATTTGTAAAGGCGCATAAAAAACAATGTATTCTGCAAGTTGATTGCAACGTGTTCCTTTCGCCATCGGGTTATCATTAATTGGTCTGAACGTTGCCTGCGTTGCATTACGCATTGCGCCAGGCGTATAATCCATCGCACCTGCAAGCATGCGTATAAAAGGAATGCTTGTTGTATAACGTGGCTGGTCTTCATCTGCCCATTTAAAATTTTCCAACCCTTTTACACCTTCGTAACCGATAACATTTGGATAAGTTCTTGGCAAACCTGTTGGTTTAAAAATGCCATGAAAATCTACCATCAATTTATATGCTGCAGCTTCTTTTGCAATTGCATAAGTTGATGCAACAACAAGCTGGTCATCACGATCAAAAAAATCTATTTTGAAACCTTTCACTCCCATTTTTGAATATACTGCAAATGCTGAATCCATTTGATGTGAAACAGCGTACCATGTTGCCCAGATGATAACACCAATATTTTTTTGTTTGCCGTAATCAATTATTGCCTGCAAATCAAAACCAGGTTTTATTTTTAAAAGATCAAGATCATCAGACCATCCCTCATCAATAATTATATAAGAAAGTTTATTTGCTGCTGCAAAATCAATGTAATATTTGTATGTATCTGCATTGATGCCTGCTTTAAAATCAACACCTGTAATATTCCAGTTGTTCCACCAATCCCATGCAACCTGCCCAGGTTTTACCCATGAATAATCTGTTAATCGTGGTGGCGAAGCAAGTTTTTGAACTATGTCACAATTCAACAAATCTTTATCTTGTTCGCTAATAACAACAACCCGCCACGGAAAACTACGTGTGCCATTTGTTTTGGCAATATAGTCTGCTCTTTCTGTGGGAACATAATTTATATGCACAATATGCGCAGCAGTTGGGTATGGCGCATAAACAGCCTTTAATCCTTTTTGTGTTTCATTTAAATTAAGATACATGCCGGGATAATCTTCAAGGTCGGCTTCAAGTATGGCAACTTTTTTTCCTTGTCCAACATCAACAAGCAAAGGCAGAAATGCTAATGAATCCTTGGGAAATTCTGAAAGATGTATTTCATGATACAATGCTTCAAAAGATGAGTTGAAAATTTTGCCATCTCGATAATCCCATTGAATAGGAATGAAAGCTTTATCATCATCTGCGAAATTGAAATTCGCTTCTTCATTTTTTATGATAATGCTGTCTTTCTTTTTTGTGAAGAACCGATAAGCAACCGCATCATTATACACACGAAAGATAATACCATAATCGCCTTTGCAGTTTAAGGTGATCTGGTTGTATTCATCAGCAATAGTATCTTTTATATAATTAATTGCATGAATAACATTACTGATTTTTTCTGTTTTGGAAGAAGTTATAATTGCATTATCGCCCAAAGCTTCATTTTGCAATTGCAATGAAAACGCAGATGGCGTAATTATCTGTTGACCCTTTTGCTGTACCGACCATTGTATTTTGTTACCAGCTTCTACATGTAAAATAATGTTACCATTTAAAGATGTTATATCAAAAGTTTTTGCTTTTTGTGCTGATAAGATTGCAACAGATAAAAAAGAGAAACTAAATAACAGAAGGTATTTCATTGCAGCGTATTTTATTTTTATTGATAGTTTTAAAAAGAAATTAATGTTATATAACTATCGCTTTCCATTTTAAATTCAGTCTTACCATTTACAACATGAATTGCAGTTCCCTGTTTCATATTATCATTTTTATTGGTAGTATAAATGTGCAATTGCTTTACAGTAACAGGCAAACCGGTTAGTGTTGCAGAGCGCGCTGCACCATTATTTACAATGTGAATTGCATAAGCATTTTGTTTATTATCACCTTGCGCGGCGCATGTTATAAACGATGCGTTAGTTGTAACAGGCATCGCATATAAATCTTTTGGAACAGAAGCAAGTTGTTTTAAATTCCAGAAGCGTTGACCTGGATGCAACGAATCATTATTACCAAAAATACCGCCACCAATCAACGGCGAATAATCTGCTGTTAATTGCCATTGCAAAATGCTTAAAGGCTCGCATATGCTTAACAATCTTACATAAAGATTTATTTCTTTTAATGCATAAATCTGTTCCTGAAATATTTGCGGATAATTCCATGCGGCTGCATCAATACTTCCTTCGCCAACAATTAATGGAAGATGCATTTGCGTTGCTGCATCTCTCCATTTTTGCAATGTTTCTGTATCCCATCCGCGCCATGAATGAAAAGAAATAGCGCCAATGTAACGATGCGTTGCTGTGTCTTTCATTGCAGGATAAATAAACGAATATGTTGTTGCATCAGAGTTATCACCCAATAACATTTTTGTTTGCAATCCATGCGATTCAAAATAAGCGCCCAAGCCTTTTATTAACGTTGCATGCTCTTCTCCTGTTTGACGAATGTTTATACCAAGGTCTGATTCATTAAACGAAAATAATTTTACATCAACACCATAATTATTTTTTAAATACAAAATATAATCTGTGATAGATTTATAAATTTCCTGTGCTTTTGTTGAATCAATCGCGTTGCCCCATGGTTCGTTTGGCTGATGACGAAAATGCAACTCGCCAACTACAGCCCACTCTGGCGGAAACCACGCCGTAAGAATAATTGGAATATTCATCTTGCTTAAACGTTGCGCCATTTCCATTGATTCTTTTACATGCGGATGCAACTTGCCGGCTTTCGCAGAATCAATGGGATTGCTGTTTTCAACAGGTTGCCATAACATCCACGGCATTTCAACACGTGCATAAGCAACACGCATATTATTCAAACAATAATCAATAACCTGCGGATCTTCTTTCGGATTTTGAAGTCTGAAATTTCCACCAAAGCCGGCAAACAATGAACCTGTATCTTTTGTGTTTAATGTAAATGTTATTGGTTTTTTATCTACTGTTCCAGATGCTTTAATTATAAAAGTTTTTTCGCCTGTTTGTTCGTTTTGTATGCTGCCGGTTTGCAATGGAATGTATAAATAAACATTTTCATCATTTTGCTTTTTAATGATGACGGATGAAGATGAATCGAATGTAATTCGTAGTTGTCGTTGAGTTGATATACAATTTATTATTGTTGCAGTTGCCTGCATATTTTTATTAAGAGATAATACAGCATATTTGTTTTGTTTGTTTTGATTTGTTGTAATAATGCTTCCATCTTTATAATATGCTGATGGAAGCTGAATACAGAAATAAAGCTGTGTTGAATCAGTTGTTTTTTTTGAAGTAAACTGCACATTTATTTTTGCTTCGTGTTGCTGAACATTTTCAATTACATCTTCTTTAAAATAAAAGCTGTCAATCTTTGTTGTTATAGTTTGTTTATTGCCATC
>JAICKT010000031.1 GCA_025927795.1 Parafilimonas sp.
AATAAAACGCAACTTAAGCCGCGGAATTGTTTTAAAAAGTTACATATATCATATCAAATGTCTTTTTATGTAAATCTTATGAAAAATCCGATTAATTTAACGAGCAGTTATATGATGCAATAATCACCTTCTTCCTTGATGCACCAGACCTCTTATTACAAAACCCGTTAACAGCATTGCAATTAAAAGCCTTGTGTTGTTTGCAGGAATAAATCTTGTGCACTTATTTGAAATTTCATAAACACCTTTGGGTTTTGCAACAATTCCCCCGCCACCACCAAGACCTTCACCAATATTCTTTTTTTCAGCATCTTCTTCAGAAACATTTTCCTGCGTTGAAAATTTCTTTGGCTTTTTTCCGTAGCCATAACCACCACCAAAGCCGTACATAATTTGTGCAACAGGTATAATGGTTTTATCACCTGCAACAACAGGTTCACCATATACATTTTTTACAGTTGTTGTTTGCCCTAAGCGTGTGGCAAGATTTTCAAGAAAGTTGATGTTTTCCATAAACTAAATTTTATATTATTAGTAAAATAGAAGATGAATACGATATAATCAAGACGTTACTCATTTCGCTGAATGTTTTTATCAGATTTGAACTTGTTTGCTTTTATGTTTAAAAAGCTCAATCCACATCGTGCTGATGAACGCCCCAACCAAACATGTAATAAGCGAGCTTAAAGAAATTGTTTGCAGCAAAAACAATGCTCGTATAAAAGGAATAAATAAAAGCGAAAAAATAAATGCAAGTGTTATAAGAATTACAATTGTCACCATGTAATTTTTATAACGAAATGTTGTTGCAACAGAATACTTAAAAGAGCGATTTACCAACGTAAGAAAAATATTACTGAATAATAAAGTGATAAAAATGATGGTGCGAACTGTTGCAACATCTGCATCGTGTTGCATAAAATAATAACCTATTCCCAAACATCCTGCTGTAATTATCAAGCCTTGCACAATGCTTGTTTGCAATTGCTTGCCTGATAAAAATGTAGCGATAAGTTTTCTCGGAGGTCGCTGCATGGTGCCGGGTTCTATCGGTTCGTTTTCGTAAATGATAGAACAGGTTGGACCCATAATCAGCTCAAGAAAAATAACATGCACCGGTGAAAAGAAATTCGCGAACTTCCATGCAAATAATAACGGCAGTGTTACAATTAAAATGATGGGAATATGAATTGATACAATGTATTGAATTGCTTTTTTGAGATTGTCATAAATTCTTCTGCCGAGAGCAACAGCATCTGTCATGTGTATTAAATCGTCGTCTGTAATTACAATTGATGCAACAGCTTTTGCCGCTTCACTTCCGCGCTGCCCCATTGCAATACCGATATGCGCAGCTTTTAATGCAGGTGTGTCATTAACTCCATCGCCTGTCATTGCAACTACTTCGCCGTTATCTTTTAAAGCATTTATCACTTTTAATTTTGCTTCAGGAAACATGCGTGCATAAATGTTTATGCTTTTTACTTTTTGTTGTAATTCCTGCGTTGAAAGCTGCAGTACTTCTTTGCCGGTTAAATATTCATAAGCGCCATCCAGGTTAATTTGTTTTGCAATGGCAACAGCCGTTTCAGCATAATCGCCGGTAATCATTTTAATTTGAATGCCTGCTTCACTAAATGTTTTTATCGTGTCAATAATATTTGCTTTTGGCGGGTCATTAAAAGCAATCAATCCTAAAAATTCAAACCTGAATTCTTCCTGGGATAACGGATATTTTTTTTCATTCCATATTCCTCTGCCCACACCCAATACGCGGTAACCTTGTTTTGCATAATTCAGCGATTGCTCTTCAATATGTTTTAAATCTGCAACAGGCAAATTGCTGTTACGCAATATGGCTTCAGGTGCACCTTTGCCTGCAATAATTATTTCGCCTTCATCATTTTTAAAAATATGGGTCATCATCGGTGGCTTGCCGCCGATAGGATATTCATGCACCTGTTTAAATTGCTTGCGCTTATCAACCGGTGCAATTTTTTTATACAATTCATGAATCGCTTTTTCCATCGGGTCAAATGGTTCTGTTTCGCTTGACCACATTGCATATTCAATCAGTTCTTGTGGTAATTTGTTTGATTCATTATTTTGAATTGATTCTTTTGATGCTGCATCATACACATATTCTATATGCATTAGATTTTGCGTGATGGTTCCAGTTTTATCAATACAAATTACAGTAGCAGAGCCAAGCGTTTCAACAAACTGCGGTTGTTTTACGATGATGTTATTTTTTAATAAACGAAATGCACCTAAAGCCTGGAATGCACTAAATGCAACAGGAATTTCTTCGGGCAATACAGACATTGCTAACGTTAGTCCCTGCAATAATCCAAACAAAATATTTTGCGAATGATAATAATTTATGCCGAGTACCAACAAAAAAGCAACAGCGCCAAACCACACCATTCGTCTAACAAAAATTTGTATTTGCGTTTGCAAGGGCGTTTTTGCAACTTCAATTTCCTGCAGCGATAAACCAATTTTTCCAAACATGGTTTTGTTGCCAACCGCAGACACACGAATGGTTGCAGCGCCACTTGTTACAAGTGTTCCTTTATATACATCGTCGCCGGTATTTTTATAGACAGCAAAGCTCTCGCCTGTTATCAATGATTCGTTTACTGAAAAATCGTTTGCCATAATAATCTTTCCGTCACATGAAATATTCTCGCCTTCTTCAAGCCGCATAATATCGTCAACAACAACATCTTCGCTTGCAATGTTAATTTCTTGCCCATTGCGTATAACCTTTACCCGTGGTGCAGATAATTTTCTTAAAGCCTGTATGGCATTGCGGCTGCGATATTCCTGGAAGAATGAAATGCCTGCAACAATAAAAATGGACACCAACATAATAATGCCTTCTTCATATTCTTTCAGGAAAAAATAAATAGTGCAGGCAACAAGCAGCAGTATAAACATGGGTTCTGACACGATATCTTTTATCGTGTGCAATAGTGTACGTTCTTCTTTTAAATGAAAACTGTTACTACCGTTCTGTTCACGAGAAGTAATTACCTGGTTGTTTGATAAACCTGTAAGAATTGGCGAAATCATTTTTTAAAATTCAACTAAAATATATCTTTTGCACATGATGAAAATCATGTTTTGCATTGCCTGTAATCACAACTAAAAGTGATTGCTGTATATAGCTTGCAGCAAGTAAAATTAGTGGAGTATGAAAAAGATTATTTATACACTTTTAATTACATCAATTTTTATTTCCGGCATCAATGCACAAAAAATTGAAGGCATTGCAGGGTTTATACAATCAGGTTATATGAATGCGCCCAATGCCGCAAAAGCTTTTAGCCAGGCTTACCCGGACAATACAGTAGGCTTTGCCAATAATTATTGGTTGGTGGGAGCAACTGCTTACTACAGAAATAACAGCAGCGTATTTATGGGCGATTTACAATTTGGATTACAAAAAGTTTATTCGTTTAGCGATAAACATGCAGGCGCAGTTTACGAAGAAGTGCTTGGCAAGTACGGACGAATTATTAAAGAAGGAAAAAATTTCTGGGTTTATCCATCTGCAGGCGTCGGTGCTTCTCTAATCTCACTTACGAGTTATGACAAAATTGCTGGCGAAAGAGAAAATATGAAAACGCAAACCTTGGTAAGCCCAACGTTTGATATGGGCATGAATGCAGACTTCCTGTTATCAAAATTAAGATGGAATAAAAATTATTATATCGGATGGATAAGCGGAATAAAAGCAGGCTACAGATTTTCTGTCAAAAGCAAAAAATGGAAAAAAGATGAAGATGAATTTTATAAAGATGCATTTAATAAAATTTATGAAATGCCTTCCTATACCAACAATGCATTTTATGTAACACTTTCATTTGGCATGGGCAGCTTTGATAAAAAATGATTTAATTTATTTTTAAGAGTTATTAGATAATGATATGAAAACTATAATTGCTCCAACAGACTTCTCACCTGTGTCTTTAAACGCAGTGAATTATGCTGCTGATATGGCGCAGGATGTAAATGCAGAATTGCTATTAATGCATACGGATAATTTTTTTATTTCCACGTCTGACGTGTTAACTGCGCCAGCCGTTAACTATACAGAAACTTATGGCGCAGAACAATTGGAAAATCTTCGTCAACGACTAATTGAAAGAACAAATAATAAAATCAACATTCGAACGCACAGTGTAAGAGGTATTGTTTTTAGCGAAATAGAAAGGATATGCAATCGCGAACAACCTTTTATTGTAGTGATGGCAACACACTCTCCATCGGCAGTAGAAAGATTAGTTATGCAAAGTGTAACGTTGTACACTGCAAAACATATTCAATATCCGGTGCTTGTTGTTCCTGATAAATTAACTTATAGCGGCATAAAAAATATCGGTTTGGCTTGTGACCTTGAAAATGTGTACCAGGAACCGGTTGAAATACTGAGCACGCTTGTTAAAACTTTTCGCGCCTCATTGCATGTATTGCACGTTAAAAAATCGGATGAAGAAGAACGCTTTGCAGAGATGATGCTAACACGGCATTACCTTCATGCGTTAAATCCGGTACTTCATTTTATTGAGAAAGAAAATATTTACGAAGGACTATTTTCTTTCGTAAAAGATAATGCAATTGATATCCTGATTCTCATGCATCACCCGCATAAACTTTTGGAGAAATCAGCATTTAAAGAATTCGTTCTTCATCCGCAACTTCCTGTGATGACTTTACAACCGGAGTAATTATATGAATGCGTTTGAACAGCTTCTTGCAGGCGGCGACCTTCGTACAATTGGAAACAGCAATAGGGTTGTTGGGCTTGTACAAAATCAAAAAGATTTTGATGAATTGTTTGCGCTGATGTTTAACGCCAGCAGGCTGGTTGTAATGCGTGCAGCAGATGCAGTTGAAAAAATCACCATTCACTTTCCTCAATATCTCGCTAAACACAAAACTGAAATTTTTGCTTTAAGCAAAACAGTAAAAAATAAAGAATTACAATGGCATCTTGCTTTGATTTTACCGAGGATAAAAATGGATGGAGATGAATTTAATTTTGCCTGGGGAACATTAATGACCTGGGCAAAAGACCAAAACAATTCAAAAATTGTACGTGTAAATTCAATACAGGCATTGTTTGAATTAGATAAGCAAAACAAAAAGTTTGCAAAAGATTTTCATCAATTGATTGGTGAACTGGAGAAAGAAAATATTCCTTCAATAAATGCAAGAGTTAAAAAAATAAGTATCTAAGCAGCTGATTAATAGTTTCAACATTTATAAAACTTGCTGCCATCAAATTATTTATACTCTCATCTTGATGCTATTCAAGGTCGCAATTTTTTACCTGCTTATATTTAAATAAAGGGTTGTTGTCTGCTGGTTTTTGCAGAAAATCTTGTTTTATATAAGTTTTCCCGAACATTATAATACCTTAAGAATGCTTAGGATTGACCTTTGTGTTCTAAAAGTTTAACTCATTCGTTCGAGCTGATTATTGTCATTCGTTACCATGACCATGATTAGTTACTATCTCTTCTTCCTTTAATAGATTTACTTCCATAATAAAACTGAGACAATGAAAAGAAAGAATAAAAAAACTGCTGAGAAGAAAAAGATCATTATAACTTTTTGCTTCATCATCTTAAGCATATTGTTCACATTTAAAATTGATGCACAGAGCAAAACATGGGTCGCACCTGCAAATGCGGCCAATACAAAAAATCCTCTGGCAGGCAATACTGAAACGCTGAAATATGCGCAGGTAATTTATACTACTTATTGCACGCCATGCCATGGCAACAAAGGTAAAGGCGATGGACCGGCTGCAGCAGGCTTAGCTACTAAGCCCGCAAATCATTCTTCTGATGTTGTGCAAAAACAAACAGATGGAGCATTGTTTTGGATGATTAGTGAAGGAAGAAACCCTATGCCTTCTTATAAAACAGCGCTTTCAGAAAACCAGCGATGGGAATTAGTGAACTATATACGCACTCTTGCAAAGACTCCGAAAAAATAATAACATGAAAATAAAACTACTTATACTGATGTGCATGATCACAGTGGATATTTTACATGCTCAGACAGATACCACACTTACTCCGCAAACAGATTCCATGCTTGTGCCTCCAACAAATAATGTGCGCTCTATTGGTCAAAACAAATTTGCTGTATTTGGAAATGCTGAAGCGGTATATCATACAACCAAAGGCGTATCTGAATTTACTGATGTAAATTTTAAACCAATATTTCTCTGGAAAATTTCAGATAAACTTTTTGCAGAGGCTGAAATTGAAATAGAAACAGGAGATGGAGCACCCGACTTAGGATTGGAATATGCCAACATGTGCTACATGGTAAATCCATACCTTATATTACATGCAGGTAGATTTCTGCCGAAGTTTGGCGCTTATCGTGGCCGAATGGGTGAAGCTTTTATAAACAGGTTTGCGACAGATCCTACTGGTTTTGGCGACGGCGGTATTGGTGCCATGAATGAAACAGGAATTGGTGCTGAAGGGGCTTTGCCAATTGGTGATATAAAACTGCTTTATGATTTTTATATTTCCAATGGCCCACAACTGCTTACTGATCCGGAAAATGCAGGACAGTTTGAATACGAAGCCTACACTACAAACAACAAACACACTGCGGTTGGCGGCAGGGTAGGAATTTTGCCGCTTTCAAACGGAAACCTGGAAATAGGGTACTCGATGCTTAATAAATCTAAAACGGGAGATGCAGGCACTCCATATGAAAATACAGGGTTGAATATGCAGGCAATTGACCTGAATTATTTTCACACTATTCCCGGAATAAAAAGTACTATTAGGTTAATTGGTGAATTAAAATATCAAAAGGTAGACAATGTAAGCTATTACAAAGAAGACAGTACAAAATACTCTTTTAATAATAAAGCAACAGCTTACTATACTTGCCTGGCTATACGCCCCTCATTGGCAGATGACAAATTTGTAAGGAATCTTGAACTGGCAGGCCGGTATTCTTTCTTCAACAGACCAACTGATGCACCTTGGGGCGGGGACAACATTAGCCAGTTTGAACTTGCACTCGATTATTGGTTAAAATGGAATTGTGTTGTGAAATTATCACTTATAAAACAAAAAAGCAATCCTGAAGAGTTTTTCGCACAATTCGTGTTTGGTTTTTAATTTTTTTCAAAAAAAATATTATGAAAAAGTCAATTATTATATCAATATTAATTTTAATTGTTGCAGCATCAACCACACTTAATAGCTGCTATATTTCTCAAAAAGTTGCTGCAAAATCGGGCGCACAATTATGGTCAGAGAATTGCGCCCGTTGTCACAATGCTCCAAGTCCTGGAGAATTTAATAATGATAATTGGGAGATCGCAGGTATGCACATGCAGGTAAGAGCGAACATAACGCAAACCGATGTAAATAAAATAATTGATTTTTTAAAGGCTGCAAACAATTGAGTTTAATATTTACTTTTTTATAAGTTTTAAAGCTATGCCACGCACTCCATCTGTTATGCGACTTCATTTACGTTATCGTCTTTGGATTGCAGAAATGAATTTTGATATTGATATGTTGAGAATCTTTGAAGATTATCAGAAGGAACTAAACAAAAAAGATGAGCCCGAAGTAAAGACCGGAGTTGATTATTTTGAAAAAGAATTTATAATGCTGAGGAAGGATATAGATGAATTGAGGCATGAAATGCATCTCCTTAAAATGAAACTTGCAGCATATTTGAGAGAAGCAAAGGAGGTTAACTACAAAACTTACCAGACAGACAATCATACAGAGTTAAAGGAACGCTATTTAACTTTCAGAAAAAAAATTGATAAGATAAAAAATGAGTTCGAACACTTTGAAGGAAAATGGTTGAATTAGACTTCACGAGCAAGACAATTAGTGACTACTTAATTAGATTTCACTCATAATGCCAGGAGGCTTTGATGGTGCAAATCGCACTGACAATCATTTTTGACTAATGAACTACTTTCCGGAAATTGAAACAATGCGAAAGGTTGTTGTATTTCCTATCAACATATATTTAATAATAGAATAAGCGTTTTTTAGTTGAAATATAACCTTGCACCCAATCCTCCAAAATCAAATAATGTATGTGCCATTACTGTAAGAAAAATAGAACCAGTGCTGCATGTAACGAAACCGGACAATATTGTATTAAAAATGAACATTACACTTAGCAGGTTTTTACTACTTAATTGATTTTAAAAGCAAATCAACTGGCTTTTTATTTGTATGCTAATAACCTAAATGAATAGCAATGTTTAAAAATTATTTTAAAACTGCATGGCGCAGCTTGACTGCGGGAAAAAGTTTTTCTATAATCAACATTGCCGGATTAGCAATTGGTATGGCTGGTGCAATACTTATTTTATTATGGTTACAAAATGAAATAAGTTTTGATAAATTTCATAAAAACAAAAACAACTTGTACGAAGTTTATGCGTTGGCTAATAACACAGACAGACACCCAAAAGCTGTAAACGCAACATCCCAACCGCTTGGCCCTGCTTTAAAGCAGGACTATCCTGAGATTGCTGCTTTTACGCGTGTATGGACTCTAAATAACTGGCTTTTATCGGCAAACAACAAAAGTCTTATCTCAAACAAGGGTTTTATAGTTGACAGCTCTTTTTTGGAAATGTTTACGTTTCCTTTGATTGAAGGAAACGCGGCTGTGCAGTTAAGAAACAGTCACAGCATCGTCATCACAAAAGGCCTTGCAAAAAAATTATTTGGCAATGAAGATCCTGTAGGAAAAATTATTAAAACAGAAAACACAGATAATTTCACGGTAACAGGTGTGCTAAAGAATCCGCCTATAAATACACGCTTTCAGTTTGATTACCTGTTGCCATGGTCTTTTCGTGAAACGCAAAATGATGGCTATACAAACGAAACTAAAAGATGGTTGAGTAATAATACATCAACATTTGTATTATTAAAACCAAATACAAATGTGGCAGAGCTGAATAAAAAAATCAGTGATGTTACCAGGCGCTACACGGGTCGCAATGATGTATGGACACATTTTCTTTTCCCTTTAAACGAATGGCATCTTTATTCTGAATTTAAAGATGGGAAATCAGTTGGTGGACGCATTGAAACAGTTCGCGTGTTTGCCCTTATTGCAGCATTTATTTTATTAATTGCTTGCATCAATTTTATAAATTTAAGTACTGCCAGAAGTGAAAAGCGTTCAAAAGAAGTTGGTATTCGAAAAGCGATAGGTGCACGCAAAAGTTTGCTGATAGGGCAATTTATTATAGAAGCTTTTTTAACCGCCTGTGTTTCCGGCGCAATTGCTTTCGCAATTGTACAGTTTGTGCTGCCTTCATTCAATACACTTATAGGTACACAGCTTTCTATTCCTTATAATAATTTTTATTTCTGGCTTAGTGCATTTGGCTTTATTATAATCACAAGTTTATTGGCGGGAAGCTACCCGGCGTTCTATCTTTCTTCATTTAAACCAATCAGTATCTTTAAAAAACAATTCAAAAAAACAAATGCAGGCATTAACCCCAGGAAAGTATTGGTGGTGCTGCAGTTTACGTTTGCTATAATATTAATCGTTGCAACAATCGTTGTGCGTAATCAAATTCAATATGCGCAGGATAGAGATAAAGGCTATTCAAACAATAATTTGTTGCATGTGGATTTTGTAGGCGACATTGATAAGAATTATCCAGTCATTAAACAAGAACTTATTAATTCTGGCATTGCATCTTCCATATCAAAAAGTATGTCCGGCATTGTAGATGGAGGTGCCCACACGTGGGGTTTACGGTGGCAAAATGAGAATCCCCAGGATACCAACACAACAATCACTTTATATAGCGAAGATGCAAATTGGGTAAAGACTGCGGGATTGCATTTGATTGCAGGACGGGATATTGATATTTATGAATATCCGGCAGATAGCAATTCTGTTGTGTTAAATGAAACTGCTGTTAAGCTGATGGGGTTTAAGAATCCCATTGGGCAAACAATCCGTGAGCCTTTTTACAATACAACTTTGCATGTAGTTGGTGTGGTGAAAGATTTTATTATTGGTTCGCCTTATGATGAAGTTCCGCCAACTGTAATACAAGGTCCACGTGCATGGTTTACTGCAATGCACATTAAATTTAATCCGGCTTTATCAACTGCTGATGCGCTTACAAAAGCAGAACAGGTATTTAAAAAGTATAACCCGGCTTATCCCTTCGATTACAAATTTGTTAACGAGGAGTATGCAAGAAAATTTGATGATGAGCAACGCACCAAAATAATGGCTGGCTTGTTTGCCTTTTTAGCCATCTTCATTTCATGCCTGGGCTTGTTTGGTTTATCTGCCTCTGTAGCGGAAAACAGAACAAAAGAAATTGGCGTCCGAAAAGTTTTAGGAGCTAATGTTGCAAGCATAGTAAAGCTATTATCTGTTGATTTTATAAAGCTGGTCATTATATCTATCGGCATCGCTACACCTATCGCGTGGTATGTGATGAATAAGTGGCTTCAGGATTATACTTACAGGATTAATATACACTGGGTAATATTTTTCAATGCAGGATTGTTGGCCATTGCGATTGCATTAATAACAGTAAGCTTTCAATCCATCAAAGCAGCAATTGCAAATCCTGTAAAAAGTTTGAGAATGGAATAAATAAAAAACTAGCAGAAGTTTACATTCACCAAAAGCATCAGAAAAATAAACTATCATAAAAAACCTGCCTCCTTCTTAAAAACTCAGGCAAGTAAGTAAATGCAATTTCTGTTGTAACCAGCAAAACAAAGAAAGAATAAAATCAAATGTTGGTTTACAAATAGCTTTCATTTGCTTTGATTAAATCTTTTCATTGAAAATTGTATCGCTATATTGTTATGGCTTTTATTTCTTTATTGGAAAAACTATTCTTGTTGCTTTTTCTTTTCCAGATAAAATCAAACTGATGTTTTTTAATTAAGATGTATAAAGCAATTGCTATAATAATTGTGCAGGGAAACGCCGCTCCAAAACCAAGCGGCGCAATAGCAACAAGAAAAATAATTGCTCCAATAGCGCCTGTTTTAAAGATGTAACCTTTCATCAACATTGAAACTGCAATTAACGCCTGGCATGTTGCAATAAATCCAACGGCTGCAGTAATGTGTTTGCTAAACCATCCCAATATAAATTGTTTGTATAAACCTGAAACCGTTAAATTAGCATACTCTAAATATGATTGCGGCGAGTGAATGGCAAAGGACCAGTTTGTATAACTTGCCCATGCAAACAAAAGAAAGAATAATAGTCTCGCAATTTTAGGTGCCTTCCATGCAGCTACTAACATTATCAGCGCAATAATATTGGATATTATAAATAATATCGTGAATGTTAGGTTTTCAATTTCTTTCATATAAGTCAATTTTAATGTGGCGCTTCCTCATTTCTTCTTTAATTGTATCAGGCAAATCTGTTCTGCAACTGCAATTTTTCAGATGTTCAAGATGCCATTTAACACGTTGTTCAATAGTTGCATTTTTTGGCATTGGATGTTGCAGATGCCATTCTTTATTAATGCTCATAACTCAACTTCATTTTAAATGATAATTCAGCTTTGTTATTAAACAATTTTGCAGCATTTACCATGGCAAGAGGAAACGTAATCATCCACAATGCACCAACATAGTAGAACACAGGATAAAAGAAGGCAAGAATTAAAACGGGTAAAAGCAAACCGTTGTACAATAAGCCCCGGTACAACCATTTATTTTCTTTTTGAAAAGCAAATGCCGCAAACAAAGTAGAAAGACTCATGAAAAAATAACCGAGACAATCAACTGCCATTAGAAAAGTTTTCCTATCGAATAACAAAACCTGCTTTTCATTTATAGTATTTTTTAATTGCGCAGGTATTACAACAGTTAGTTGCGAAAAATAAACCAGCGTTACATCAGCACAATACAATATGGCAAATGCAACACCGATTGCTGTAAACAATTTTTTGTTTTCATCAGCTTTAAAATACAGGCAAATCATTGCAACTAAAAATGAGGGAGCTAATAAAAGTGATGGAGCAAGCAACCAGTATAAATCCTGTGGATGCGGGATGAGTTTAGCTTCGCTTAATAATTGCGCAACGGAATAAGCTATGGCAAAAAATATTGATAATACAGAAGACCAATATCCGGCGGCACTCAACTTCATCATAAAATTTTTTTTAAATGGTTTTAATTGATCGCAGATCTTACCGGGCGAGATAGCCGCCATCAATTGCATAGTAACTTCCCGTAACAAACGAGGCTTTATCAGAGCTTAACCATACAACTAATTCAGCAACTTCTTTTGATTCACCCAGGCGACCAATTGGATGCATAGGAATAAGGACAGATTGCTTTACATTATCATCCATGCCGGCCTCGGTTAGCAACGGTGTATTGATAAATGCAGGTCCAACAGCATTTATACGAATGCCTTTGGATGAATACTCAAGCGCTGCATTTTTTGTTAAACCAATTACGCCATGTTTTGCAGCAACATATCCGGCAGCGTTTGCAAAGCCAACCTGTCCGAGTATTGAAGAATTATTTATAATGGAACCTTTGCCTTGTTTTTGCATTTGTAACAATTCGTATTTCATGCAGTAAAAAACACTGTTTAAGTTAACGGCAATAACATGATTCCATCCTTCAATGCTCATGTCTGCAACAGCATTGCTCTCGCCGACAATGCCTGCATTATTAAAAGCAATATCTAAGCTTCCAAAAGTTGCCACTGCCTTATTCACAAGAATTTCACAGTCTTCCGGTTTACTTACATCAGCCTTTACAAAAATTGCTTTACCATTTAGTTGCCTTATTTTTTGAACAAGATTGTTGCCTTTTTCTTCCTGCACATCAGATACAACTACATTACAACCTTCTTCTGCATATAACAAGGCTGTTGCTTCACCAATGCCCGATGCGCCGCCTGTAACAATTGCTGTTTTACCTTTTAAATCGCTCATATATTTTTGATTTGATTTATTAATAATCTGAAATTCCGTACTAAACTTCAGAACATAAAACTCGTATTCATGTTTAGTTATATTTATGACACAAGTTTAGATTTAATATGATTGTAGTCATGTTTTAAATGTTAGGAAATATTTTGTTACCGATGCACATAATACTGAAAGAAAAAAAGACGGGTATGTTTTTCTGTTTGGAGAAATAAAACAATACAGAATGCTGCAGACAAGCGCATAAAATATATTGTGCGCATTAAAAACGCAGCAGCAGATATAAAGAATTCTGATGATTTTTTATCGATAGAAAAATTTGATACAGCTTTAAAGTGATTTGGATAAAGCCTCTTCGTTCACGATTTATATTCCTGTTTAAATTCTATATTAAATAGCTGGTTTAATTGGTTCGATATATTGCGTATAGTTTGAGGGATTTCGTATTTGCCAGGCGAAATCGTTTCCCAAATTTTATTGATTCTCCTGAGTGGAATTACACGCTTTCAATCTTTTATATCTCCGTTCGGAACAACCAGTAACAAATCAGAAAAATCTTCAAAATTATAAAGCAGTTCGGCACGTGCATTTTGACCATTGTGGTTAAAATAAATTTTTTTTGTAGTCATTTTGATTTGATATTAGATTTTAAAAATAGAGGCTGAAACTATAGTATTAATGATAGATTAATTCTGATTATGGTTAGCCTGAAATATGATTTTGGTCAGGTTTTTCTTTTTTAACAAATCAAAATTCGCCTAGTTGCTCAAAGAATGTTTTGGAAATATTTTGTTCAAGTCAGTAACATCTAAATAAATATTAATGAAAAAGATTTTAGTTATTGAAGACAATACGGAAGTGAGAGAAAACATTGCCGAAATTCTTGAGCTTTCAAACTATGATGTTATCACCGCAGAAGACGGCAAACAAGGCGTTGAACTTGCATTAAATAAAATTCCCGACTTAATTGTTTGCGATATTATGATGCCGGCACTGGATGGCTATGGCGTGTTGCATCTTTTAAATAAGCACATACAAACCTATGGAATACCGTTTATTTTCTTAACGGCAAAATCTGAAAAAACAGACCTAAGAAAAGGAATGGAAATGGGTGCCGATGATTATATAACCAAACCTTTTGACGGTATTGAACTGCTAAATGCAATTGAAGTTAGATTGAAAAAAGCGGAATCCATTAAACGGCATGCTACAAAAAATAATGAAGATGTTAATGCTTTTATCAATGATGCAAAACAATCCTCCAATATCACGCTTACATCAGATGAAAGAGAATTGTACGATTACAAAAAAAAACAAATGCTATATAGTGAAGGACAGAGACCAAAGGCAGTGTATTATATTAAAAGCGGCAAAATAAAAACCTATAAAATCAACGAAGATGGCAAAGAGTTAATTACAAACATTTTTAGTACCGGCGATTTTTTTGGTTATACATATGTGCTGGAAGAGATTACTTATAAGGAAAATGCCCAGGTGCTTGAAGATGCCGAAATAATGCACATTCCAAAAGATGATTTTATTACGCTTATATCCGGCGATTCACAGGTTGCAAAACAATTTATAAAATTGATTGCGCGCAATGTGCTTGATAAAGAAGAAAGCCTGCTGAATCTTGCTTATAGTTCACTTAGAAAAAAAGTTGCATACCAGCTCATTCAAATTTTTGAAAAATTGAAAAAAGACGATAATACAATCAACATTTCAAGAGAGAATCTTGCACAGGCAACGGGCATTGCCACTGAATCTTTAATAAGAACCTTGTCTGATTTTAAAAGCGAAAAATTAATTGACTTGCAGGGAAGTAGCATTACTATTTTAAATGAAAACAAATTGCGTAACCTTCCTTATTAAAAATTAAACCCGTTTGAAAGAATTGGCTTTTAGTTAAAATGCTTGCTTATTTCTTCAGCTTCTGCATTTTGTTGTTGCAATGTCCAGTTATCAGTTAAAGACGTTTCTATCCAAAAATTACCGGATTTCCTGAGGACCTCCGATGTCAATCCAACATCTTCAAATTGATGTTCAAGACTTGCAACCGTAACATCAGGATTAATATCAATAGTCGCTTTGCCCGTTGAATGTATGTATTTATCAAGCAAAAAGTTTTGAGGTAATGCTTCCTTTTTTTCAACGTTATTAATGTTAAGTCGATTTCTATATAGCTCTATTCTTAAATAAGGATAGTAAGTTGTGAATACTTTTTTTATTTCACCAACTGATGTTCCGTTTTCAATATGTATTTTCATTTTGTTTTATGTTATTGCATTGTCATTACGGCAAGCGGTGAGTTGAATATAAATTGTTTTGAGCTGCTTCTATAATGGAAGGCGTGTTTTCTTGGCATTGTTAATATAAGATCTGAGTTATTTTTCTTTGCAAAATTTAAGACAGCACTAAAAATATTTTCATTTTTAATAAAATGAAATTGGGGATTTACCGGCTTTAAATAATTAGCTAATTCAGATATGCGTGCTGACATAACTTCGAATTTTTCTTCGCTATTATACACATGCACAATATCAAGTGAAGCTTTAAATGTATTTACTGTATTTATAATTTTTTCAATGGGCATATCATATAAATTCTCCAGGTTATGCGCCAGCAAAATCTTTTTTGGTAGTTTAAAGCTTATACCTTCAGGAACGATTATAATCGGGCATGTAAGATTTTTAGACAAATAGACTGTTATACTTCCTATGAAAAACTTTTCTATTAAAGTTGTACCATGTGTAGCCATAACTACTGCAAGAGGATTTACATAGTCACACATTTTAATTATTTCATTCTCTATCAATCCTGTCACCTGCTTTGAGCTTACAGCAATTTTTCCGTGCGTTCTTTCAATCAGATCACTTTTTATCGAATCCAGTTTCTTTTCTATTCCAAATTCATCTATTGTCGGCTCAGCGTAACCACCTTTTCTGCTAAATGGCAATTCAGTTGCGTGTATAATTAAAAGCCTGGCATTTAAGTAAAGCGCCATATCTGTTGCATAATTTGCTGCGTTTAATGAGATATCTGAAAAATCAGTAGGTGTTATTATCGTTTGCATATATGAATATTAATGTGTGAAATTATTTTTCTTAAACAAGCTCATTCCTGATAACGGACAGAGCAAACCATGATTGATATCATATTCAAAAAAGCATTTGAAAAAATAAAGTGAGATGACGAATGTCAACTTTTACCTTGATGTATATCATAAATACGGCTTGCTAAGTCAGATACTTTTACAAAAATTAAACATCATGTTTGGCCTTTTGAAAGACGATGCAATTGAAACCGTACTGCATCACCAAATAATCGGGCATATTGCTTGCCATGCAAACGACACAACTTATGTTGTGCCTATAAGTTATGCCTATGAAGATGGATATGTATACGCGCATACCCGGGAAGGAATGAAAATAAATATGATGCGGCAAAATCCTGCAGTCTGCTTTGAAGTGTACCGCATGGAAAACATGGGCAACTGGCAATGTGTGATTGGTTGGGGAAATTTTGAGGAAATTACAAATGAAAAAGAAAGGGCAGCTGCTCTAAATGTTCTATTGAAACGTGACCTGCCAATTATTACAAGCAAAACTGTTCAGCTTACAAATGAATGGCCGTTTGTTCCTGAAGATCTAAATACAATACCTGGAATTGTATTTCGTATTAAGCTTACCAGGAAAACTGGCCGATATGAAAGAACGGAAGAAATAAACTGGTGGTAAAAATAAATATGTAGCATAGATTTATTTTATCCAAAATTCATCTATCAAATCGTCTTTGCAAATTACAGCATGTGTTTCTAATGCATTACCTATTGGTGCAACTGCGTTTCGCTTAGAACTTTTTCCAGGTGCGCAAATAATTCCCGCTTTTCATATCGTATGTTCGCTTCAACGTTGTTAGCAGGGTTTACTAAATCTGCATTAAATAAGAAAATAAAAACGGAATTGCCTTTATTTAAAAAGAGTGTCGTCGCTTCATTTAAAATATCATAAAAGAAAAAGATGAGTATAGATTTGTGAACGAATTTTTTTAAAGAATAGGGTTAATTAAATTATCGTATGTGCTCATCATTGAAATATTCTTGCAGATACAGGACTGACGTAATTCGCCTGAAGAAGCAAAGTGCAATGAAAAAATTATTTGTTATACCAGGTTTTATAGTGCTGAATGTTTTTGCAATTGCGCAGCAAAAAATTCCTGTGTTTGTTTCAGGAACAGAAGGGTATAAAACTTTTCGCATTCCCGCAATTATAAAAGCGCCCAATAACGATTTGCTTGCTTTCTGTGAAGGTCGCGTAAGTGGTTCCGGCGATTTTGGAAACATAGATATTGTGATGAAACGCAGCAGTGATAATGGGAAAACATGGAGCGCATTAAAAATTATTGTTGATAACGATTCGCTGCAGGCAGGCAATAGCGCACCGGTTGTTGACATGACTGATAGTGATTATCCCAACGGAGAAATTTTCTTATTTTATAATACAGGAAATAAAAATGAAAGCGAGGTAAGAAAAGGAAATGGCTTGCGCGAAGTTTGGTATCAAATTTCAACCGATAACGGCACCACATGGACCCATGCCGTAAACATAACAACGCAGGTGCATAAACCCAATCAACCGCAAATGAATGCTGCATATAATTTTAAAGAAGACTGGCGAAGTTTCGCAAACACGCCGGGTCATGCAATACAATTAACGCATGGCAATTACAAGGGAAGAATTTATGTGGCAGCCAATCATTCGGCGGGCAACCCGCAGCCGCATTTTACAGATTATGTTGCCAATGGATTTTATACAGATGACCACGGAAAAACTTTCCACATAAGCGATGATGTAAATATTCCCGGCAGTAACGAAAACATGGCAACGGAATTAAGCGACGATAAACTGATGCTTAACATGCGCAATCAGCGTGGCGATATTAAAGCAAGAATTATTGCTATCAGTAACAATGGCGGCGAAACATGGGATACAGCATATCTTGACAAAAATCTTCCTGACCCTGTTTGCCAGGGCAGTATATTAACTATCGGTGAAAAGAAAGGAAAAAAAATTCTTGCATTTTGCAATGCTGCGGATACATCAAAACGCGATAATCTTACACTGCACATAAGCTTTGATGAAGGGAAAACGTGGACTAAAAATTATATTATTGATAGGAGCAAGCCTGGTTATAAAGGCGATTATACAGCATATTCAGATATTGTGCAATTAAGCCAAAAAAAAATTGGTGTGCTGTATGAAAAAGATAATTATAAAGAAATTGTCTTCATCGTTGTGAAATGGTAAGACGCAATTATTTTGTTTGCTTGATTGATTAATTCAAACGTGGTTATTAAAAACAGAAATGACCATTAATCAGTTGATGGTGCAATTTCGCTGCTATTTTTTTAGTGTATCAGTTCATTTATCCCACACTATATTTTATCAAAACATACATATCTTTTATATCGCCGGATGTAAATGCTGTGTTGCCAGGCTTAATAATTTTCCATGTGCCTAATGTATTATTCCCCCATGATTGAGACATTGGACTTGCAACAAGCAATGCACCAAACGCTGGATTGGCGGCGAATGAAAAATTATTGTTTGTAATATTTCCCGGCGATGTTACATGCAATTGCGGTGTTGGATTTATTGCATCAGCATACAACGATACACTCGTAATTTTCAAATTGGATTGCGAAACAAAAAATGGAAGCCTGTTTGTATCAATTTGCATTGCGCATGTTTGATCTCCTGTATTTGCATCAGGCTGATTTAAGAATGCGTACCATTCTGTCGGGAACTCATGCTTTAAACTAAACAACTGTGAAAGCCCCGTGTCTTTCAAACTCACCAACATTTTATTAATGTTATTTGAAAGATTAGTTGATGCATTTGCCTTTAGTGCATCGCCACCTTCACGTGCTGTATATTTTAATTGAATGATGACATCTGAAATGGTGTTGTAATCAAATTGCTGCAACAACTTATTTGTTGTGTTCGCAAATGGAAATTGCAAATGCCATTTACTGATGGCACCGGCGCCTTCAAACGGAAGATATCTTTCATCACGAAAATTCAATTCAAACAAACCTGTATCTGTTTGCCCATGACTTAACGCAATTGATTGTGATGTGCCACCACTATCTCTGAAACGCGGATCATCTGCAGGAATTCCATTCACAGATTTGCGCGGATATTTCTTGGCATCGGCAACGCTTGTTCCATCAATACGAATAGAATTATTCATCAATGTTAATGTGCAACCAATTGTTGTGTACGGACCAGCCACACATGGAATAGATAAGCTTACAGATTTTAATCTTCTGAAATAATGTCCCGGGTAATCTATATCAAAT
>JAICKT010000252.1 GCA_025927795.1 Parafilimonas sp.
GATGTTCCGAATTATTGTAAAACATCAGGCAGCACAGGTTTGCATATTTTTATTCCGCTTGGTGCAAAATATATTTATGAAGAAAGCAAAGAGTTTGCAAGAGTGCTGGTAAAAATCATACATAAACAAATACCAAAATTTACAAGCATTGAGCGTTTAACTGAAAAAAGGAAAGGTTGTATTTATCTTGATTTTTTGCAAAACCGTCCTCAGGCAACTTTAGCTGCACCTTATTCTCTGCGACCAAAACCAGGTGCTTCAGTAAGTATGCCTTTACCATGGGAAGAAGTGAAGAAAGGATTAAAAATTCAGCAATTCAACATCTTTAATGCAGTTGATAAAATAAAAGAGCAAGGCGACATTTTTAAAGGCGTTCTTAGCAAAGGAATAAATATGAAGCAAGTGCTTAAAAAAATACAATCTGTATTCGGTAATTCTGATAAATTATAAAAAATGCCGCTGAATTAGCGGCATTTTCTTTCTATAATTTTATTGATGCGGAGGAGCCGGTTTCGTTGAATCTCTATGCATATTCATGCTTGTATCCATCATATTATTATGCATCGTATCCATGTGCATATTGTGATGCATGGTATCCATTGCAGGGTTCGGAACTGTATCATTCAATGCATAATAATTGTAAAGATTTTGTTGCCTATTTGTGCTCGCAGATGTGCTTATTGCTAATGCAGAGATTGCTATACTGCATATAAAAAAAATCTTTTTCATAATTTAAAAATCTAAGGTTAAATATTTAGTATAATAACCCAATCATCATGCCATAGCTTAAAGCATAGGGCTAAAACTAAATGCGTATAATAAAGCCGGAATTACAATTGCCTGCTGATTGAAGTATCTGCATGCCGCACCCAATTAGAAAGAATTGTAGTATTATACATTAATTGTAAAACACCCTCTTTAATTTGATAGCGATTTGTTTTTAAAAGATTATCGAGAAAAACTTTTTCATTGTAACCCGGGCAAGCCATTTTGGTTGAAATCATGTGGCTGCTAAAACTTAATGCATTGCCTTTAAGAATAAAACTTCTGCCAAAGGAATTGCAACCTGTATTACCATTTACCCTGTTCTTTGTAAGATCAAAATTTAATGTAGGAATTCTGCCTGATGCCGTATCTGATGCAAGCACCGGCTGTAACTGCCACTTACCCGCAAGCGTTTCATTTTTTACAGCTTCTTTATCCGCAGGTACAGAATCAAAGAGCATAATATTTGTATCCGTATTATCTGTTGAAACAGGAACATTATTTTGACACGTAATAATGGAAATTAAACAGGTAAAAAGAAAATACTTCATATCCTTTGTTTTTAAACCACATAAAATAGTTTCAATTTTCCTGCCATCGCAGAACAATTATGCAAAAAAAATTCTAAGAAAAATAAATGAAACTGTGTTTTAACTAAGCAGATTTGCCGGCTTTTTTAAGCAGTCGTTTTACCCGTACGGATAACTCACCAGGTTTTACCGGTTTTGTTAAAAAATCATCAGCACCTAAATTAAAAGCTTCAATAACGGTATCTTCTTCATCAAGTGCAGACAAAACAAGAACGGGAATATTTGTATAGGACGAACGGATAAATCCAATAAATTCAAGGCCGGAAGTATGCGGCATTATAATATCAGTTACCACAAGATCAGGATTTTCTTTTTCAAAAGCAATCATTGCCTCTCTCCCATTATTTGCAGTGCTTACATTATAACCTTCTTTTTTTAGCTGATATTTAATTGATGCCATCATCATAGCATCGTCTTCAGCTATCAATATTTTCATAAGTGTATTTTTAGTCTTTTCTTTCTTCATGCTTTTCCTGGTTTAGCCAGGGAATTTGTCGTAAAATTTTAATTTGTGATACAATTTCACAAAATTTCTACGACTGTTTGATACAATATGCAGAAGATGAAAAGGACAGTGAAATTAATATTTAAATCAAAAAAATAAAAACTAATTATACGCCCATTAAATATTATGATTTATTTGCTTTATTTTAACCAGCTTGTGATTTGAATTCACTTAATTTGCCGCCTGTAAAACAGATTATAAACTGCATTAATGAAAAAATTCTTCCTGCTCTTTTCACTTATCGCAAGTGCTTTTATTGCAAGATCTCAAACAATCGATACTACACAACAAATTATTTCAACGCCTTCTCCGAAAAAGGACTGGAGTAAGCTTGACCTTAGCACGAGAGCTAACGATCATTTTATGGTGCAGTATGGTGTTGATGGTTGGCCCAGCTTACCCGACAGTATAAATACCTCTGGTTTTTCCAGGCATTTTAATGCTTATCTTATGATTGATAAGCCTTTTAAAACAAGCCCAAAATTCAGCATTGCATTTGGTATTGGCATTGGAAGCAGCAACATATTTTTTTCAAACACTTACATAAATCTTAAATCAAATACTCCTACATTACCATTTACAAATGTTTCAGAAGATAATCACTTTAATAAATTTAAATTAAGCACAGCCTATCTTGAAGTGCCGCTTGAACTAAGATTTGTTACCAATCCTGCACAGCCAGATAAAGGTTTTAAAGTTGCACTTGGCTTAAAAGGTGGCTTATTACTTTCTGCACATACCAAAGGCAAAGACTTTATTGATTCTTCAGGCAGATCTGTTTATGATCCAAAATATATATCCAAAGAATACGAAAAGAAATTTATAAACAACACGCGCTTTGCACTTACAGGCCGCATTGGCTTTGGTCATATTTCTCTGGATGGTTCATATCAGGTATCAAGTTTTCTAAAATCAGGTACCGGCCCAACAATCAATCCTTATTCTGTTGGCATAACATTAAGCGGGCTTTAATTATATAGTAAGGCTGGCATAATTTTATCATTCTACATTTGTAAAAAATTAAGTTTGATTGATATTAAGCAAAGGTTAAATAATGCAGAAAAAGCATTGCTTGTTGGTGTGATAAATCAAACCCAATCTGAGCAGGAAATACAGGAAAATCTTGATGAACTTGCTTTTCTTGCCGAAACTGCAGGCGCTGTAGCCATAAAAAGATTTATACAGAAATTGACACATGCTGATAGCCGTACTTATGTTGGCAAAGGCAAACTTGAAGAAATAAAAAATTATATTACTACGCATGAAACTGATGTAATAATTGTTGATGATGAGCTAAACGGATCACAAATAACAAATATTGAAAAAGCACTTGAGGTAAAAGCTATTGATCGCAGCGATTTAATACTTGACATATTTGCGAGCCGCGCAAAAACAGCAAGAGCAAAGGCGCAGGTTGAACTTGCACAATACCAATACATACTTCCAAGATTACGCGGTATGTGGAAACACCTTGAAAGATTGGGTGGTGGTATTGGAACAAGAGGGCCTGGTGAAAGTGAAATAGAAACTGATAGACGTATTGTAAGAGATAAAATTTCTTTATTAAAAAAAAGACTGCATCAGATTGAAAAGCAATCTTTCATTCAAAGAAAAGAAAGAGGAGAATTTATTCGTGTTTCATTGGTTGGATATACAAATGTTGGCAAAAGCACCATTATGAATTTGCTTAGCAAGAGTGATGTGTTTGCCGAGAATAAATTATTCGCAACACTCGATACTACTACACGCAAAGTTGTTTTTGAAAATACTCCTTTTTTATTAAGTGATACAGTTGGATTTATTCGCAAACTTCCGCATCATTTAATTGAAAGCTTTAAGAGCACATTAGACGAGGTGCGTGAAGCAGATGTGCTGATACATGTGGTTGATATTTCGCACCCGAAATATGAAGAACAAATGAATACAGTAAACAAAACTTTGCAGGAACTAAATGCTTTTGATAAACCAACGCTTACTGTTTTTAATAAAATAGATTTGTATGAAGCGCAAACTTTTGATGAATGGCTGGATGATGAAACAAAAAAGCAAATGCTAAAAGACCTTGAACAAAGATGGCAGACAGCAACAAATAATAATGCTGTATTTATTTCAGCTACAGAAAGAAAAAATGTTGATGTTTTACGAAATAGTATTCTTGATAAGGTAAGAACGTTATATAAAATCCGTTATCCTTATAAAACAGAATATTTTTTCTGAAAAATTTCAGTTTGCCTGAATGAAAAACCTTTATTTTTGCTGCCCATAAAAAATATTCCTCAGTAGCTCAGTTGGTTAGAGCATCTGACTGTTAATCAGAGGGTCACTGGTTCAAGTCCAGTCTGAGGAGCAAGCTGGATAAAGGTTTCAATAATTTCATTGAAACCTTTTTATTGATTTGCAAACAATTTGCAAACAGAACGCTTTTAAAACTGAGATGACAATGTCGTTTGCAAGTTCTTAATTTAATTATGATGTGAAAGAACTTTGACATTGTAAAGATACAACTGAATAATTTTTTTTTGTAGAGATAGAAATAAAAAAACTGAACATCGTCCAGGTTTGTCGAAGTTTCAACCAACTTCTTGCTTTAGATGATGAAGCTTTGAGCCTATTTTAAACTGCCGGATTTTCCTTTCTTTAATATAATCTAAAACCTCTTTTTTATCGAAGTAAATTCTGCCGCGCTGCTTGTGCGATGGAAGTCCTCTTTTAATCCAGTCATTTAATGTAACGAGTGAAACTCTTAAAAAACCAGCTATTTCTTTTCTGTTCAATAAATTTTCTTCATTAATATTTGCTTTAAGCGGGCAATTTTTGTTTTCTTCTATTAGCTCCTTTACTGCTTCCTTTATCCATCGCTTAAAATCAGTTTCTGTAGGAAAAAATAATGTCTCCATAACCTCCATTTTTACATTTTCACATTTAACACATTTCAAAAGTATAATGAAGCGAGCTAATAAAGTCGTTTTAACCCCATCAGAATTTGAAGAGGATATTGAAGTTATACTTTACAATTTTATACAGCTTTTATGCTTTCAAACATCCATTTTTATGCTTTCAATATCCATTTTTTTTTAATCCAACATAAAACCACCATCACTACAATTTGATGAAGCCGGATTTTCAATAATCAGTGGTATTAAAATGGGAAGAGCTCATAAACTTGAAAATTATACTTTTAACTGTAGCTTACATCTGCCCGGAACTAAAGCTGAATAGAACCTGCTGCCGAAGTGCGTAAATCAGCCCTGCTTGCAGAAAGCATCTATGTAAAAGCGGTAATTTAAGAGTATCCATTTTATAACTGCAGTCCGTCCGGATAATTACGGCATGGCTGCCAAAATTTAATGTTATGATATCATCTCAAATTACCGCCACACCAAAGTTATTTATTGGTATGGATGTTCACAAAAAAAGCTGGACCTGCCATTTTAAAACAGATCTCTTCGATTACAAAACAGTTACTATGCCTGCAGATGCAGGTTGTCTTAAAGAGTATGTCATCAAAAACTTTCCCGGTCATGAAGTGAGTTGCTGTTATGAAGCTGGTTGTTGTGGTTACTGGATTGCAAGAAAACTGCAACAACTAAACTGGAATGTGCTTGTAGTAAATCCTGCTGATGTGCCTCGTACCAGTAAACAGGACTGGCAGAAAACAGATAAAATAGATTGCCGTAATCTCTGTGACCATTTACGTAAAAATGATTTGCATAGCATTTACATTCCTGGCGAAGAACAGGAACAACTGAGAAGTTTATTCAGAAGAAGAAATCATCTCAGTCGTCAATTGCGTACAATTAAAAATCATATCAAAAGCCAGTTGTTGTATTATGGAATAAAATTGCCTGATGAATTTGATAATCCTAACTGGAGCCATGAAATGAAAACATGGATCAGCAAGATTGAATGGAAGTACAGTGCTGCATCCCTTGCCATGCAGAGCCGTTTAAAACAACTTGATTTTATATGGTATGAAACACTCGACATCAGTACTGCATTAAGAGCTTATTGCAGGAAACACTACACACGAGATTATTATCTTTTAAAAAGCATACCCGGCATTGGTGGCATTACAGCAGCAGGTATACTGGCTGAACTGGGTAATCTCAGAAGATTTAACCGTCTTGATGATCTCGCTGCAATCGTTGGCTTGGTACCAGGTATTTATGAAAGCAGCAATAATAAAATTTGTTTGGGTTTGTCAAAAAGAAGTAACCGTTATATCAGGAGTTTATTGGTAGAAGCAACATGGTAGCTGTAAGAACGGATATGGCTTTACAAACTTATTATCGCAAACATTCAGCGAAAGAACCGAATAAAGCGATTATTAAAGTAGCACATAAATTATTAAGCAGAATGAGAGCTGTTATAATAACCGGTGTGCCTTATCAAACAGGATTAATGAAATAATTTTTAATCATTATTTAAGCTCAATTATAAAGCATTGATAAGAACAGACTGCATAACATGAGGGGCAGTGTTTATATAATGACTGCAATTGCAAAGCAGGCAGCTGTTCTTTTTTAAAACTAAGACTTGATGCAGGTAGCCATTTATAAATTTTAAGTGGACTACAAATAGGATGCGGAGCTGAATAATTAAAATAATAAATCACTGTGTTTTTGAATGATTGAACCTGAACTGCAGAATCACCACTCAGCAATTGAACAAACAATCATTCAAATCCCCAGTGTACTAAATATATTTATGCAATAACTTTGAAAACATATTATTCA
>JAICKT010000367.1 GCA_025927795.1 Parafilimonas sp.
GCAGAGCCATTGGTTTTTCAATTACAATATGTTTACCTGCGTTTAAGCAATCAATAGCCTGTTGTGCATGTAAGCCATTGGGCGTTGCAATATTTATTACATCTGCATTAATATGCTGTTTTAAAAAATCTTTTAGTGAATAAAAAAATGGAACATGAAAATCTTTAATGGTGAGCTCTGCAGGATTTTTTATATCAATTAAAGCAACTAATTCTGCGTCCCTATTTTTTGAAATTACTTCAGCATGTTTTTTTCCAATGTGTCCGCAACCAACAACAGCAAATTTTACCTGGCTCATATTTACTTCAATTCAATACTTTATTATCTATAAAAAATTGGTGAAAGAAAAGCATTTGATATTTTACAGAATTGTTCCAGTAAGTCCAGTTATGTTCACCCGGTCTTTCTGTATAATCATGGTCAATTTTCTTATCTAATAATTTCTGATGAAGGTTACGATTCACTTCAATAAAAAAATCATTTACACCGCAATCAAAAATAATTTTAAGTTCACCATTTTGCAATGAGTCAACAAGGTTTACAACAACATTTTTATCCCAGTTTTCTTTGTTTGAACTATAATCGCCAAGATATTTTTTTATTCCCCAGTTTTCGGGAAATGGTCTGAAATCAACGCCGCCGCTCATGCTGCCTGCAGCACCAAAAATATCTTTATGTTTTAAGGCGAGATAAAGTGCTCCATGACCACCCATGCTTAAACCCGTTATGGCTCTGGCTTTGCGCGAAGCAATGGTTTTATAATGCGCATCAATGTATGCAGGAATTTCAAGTGCAACATTTGTTTCATATTTCATTGTGGTATCAATTGGGCTATTGAAATACCAGCTATCATAATCACCATCCGGACAAACAACGATAAAACCATTTTCATCAACAGCATGTAATAAATCAGGCGCTTTTAAAATCCAGTCACTATAGTTGCCACTCCATCCATGCAGCAAATACAAAACAGGAAGATGAGTTGTGTCCGTTTGATATCTGTCAGGCATTATTACAACACACTTTACATTTTTATGCATGCATTGGCTGTAAACAATTGCTGTATCAACAGTTGCTGCTTTAGAAAAAAATGATACAGCAATCAACAAGCAAATGCAAACAAATTTTTGAATTTTATTATTCATATTTTTTCAACAACATTATTTTTTAACAGATATTTTTTACCGGTTGATTCACAAACAGCAATTCCCTCATTATTAAATTCGAGTTTATTTCCATGCTCACTCATCCAGCCAATTTGTTTTGCAGGATTACCGGCAACCATTGCATAAGCAGCAACATTTTTTGTAACAACTGCGCCTGCGCCTATAAATGCAAATTCATCAATTGTAATACCGCAGATGATTGTTGCATTTGCACCGATGGTTACACCTTTCTTTAGTATTGTTTTTTTAAATTCTTTTTTTCTTGAAATTGCGCTGCGTGGATTTATAACATTTGTAAAAACAGAAGAAGGACCAAGAAAAACATCATCTTCACAAATTACACCGCTATATAATGAAACGTTGTTTTGCACTTTTACATTATTGCCAATTACTACACCACTTGCAATAAAAACATTCTGACCAATATTGCAATTACTGCCAACTTTACAATCTTTCATTAGATGCGAAAAATGCCAGATGCTTGTGCCTTCACCAATTACAGCACCTTCATCAATTACTGCAGTTTCATGCGCAAAAAAATGTTTATTCATAAATGCGTTTCACTGCAATACTAAAATTATTTTTTTGGTTAAACCTCATCCCAACCCTTCTACTTCGTGCATGTTTATTTTTTATTGTCTCAGTGAATGCTGCGCATTTCCAAGGGAGAAGGGCAAGAACCAGCCTCCGGATTTATTGTACACTCAAAGCTTCAGCGTGTAAAAGTCCTTCGCTTGGGGAAGGATTTAGGATGGGCTGCTCTTAATTTCTAAATTCCTGCGAGATCATCAATCCATAAAAACCACCATCAAGAATTCCAATACCAAGCCTGCCAAAACCGGGTCTTAAAATATTTTCTCTATGCCCCGGCGAATTCATCAAGCCCTGGTGTGCAATGGCAAGTGTTTGTGCCAATGCAAGGTTTTCGCCCGCAAGATAAAAGCGTATATGCGCATCACGCATTCTGTCGAAAGGGTCTTTGCCTTCAGGTGTGTAATGCGCAAAATATCCGCGCTTAAACATATCAGCAGAATGCGCCAATGCAACTTTTTGCAAAGCAGTGTCAGGTGCTAAAGTATCCAGCCCAACTTTTCTTCTTTCATTATTTACCAACTGCAGCATTCTTGCTTCAAGGTCTGGTCGTTCTTTAAAATGATTTGTTTTAAAAGGCAGCTCAACAATCTCATTGCTTTTTGGCTCAACCGTTAATTTATTAATGCCTTTATCAACAGCTTTAGCAAAAACAGGAGAAAGTTTATCACTTAACCATTCAACCTGCAGCGCAAAATTGCTTGCCATTGTGCTTTCTTTTGCAGTATCTGTAACTTTTTGCGAAAACGGAAACGAAAGCAATAATGCAGAAAGCACAATCGCATAAATCAATCCATTTAAAAAACCAGGTATCATTCCGCCTGCATGATTAAGTGTACTATAATGTACTTGTCTTGGTGTAATTCTTAAAATCTCATTTATAATTACAGATAAAATTAATCTTGTAAAAACAATAGTAAGAATAAATGCCAGGGGTGTGCTCCAAACGCCTAATAAAGGAATATATCTTTCAAAAAATTTTTCTACATAAGGGTAAAAAATAAAACCCGCATAAACACCCCCCAGCCATCCAAGCAATGCAAAACTTCCAAGCAAAAAGCCTTTATTCCATCCACTCCATACAGCAATTAATATTACAGCGATTAAAAGAAAATCTATCCAATTCATAAATTTTCAAAAGAGCAGGTTATTATTAGTAAAAAGCCTTCACTAAAAAAAGTGAAGGCCTAAAGAGAAACAAAAAAAACTTGTTATTTATTTTTTGATTTAGAATTATTCCAATCTACATCATTCAATTCTTCATCAGGAAGATTACTTTTTTTCAAATCCTTTTCTTGCATTTCAGGTGTGCCATCACCCATAGAAGATCTTCTTTGCTGATTTGATTGATTTTTTATTTTATCTGTATTTAAAGTGTTTGAATCCTGATCATAACGGTTATTCATGCTGCTACCTGAATTACTCATATTGCCAGAACCTGTCGAAGACGGGTTTAAATTTTTATCATTATTCTGCATTGAAGTTGGGTTGCTGCCACCGGTATCTTGCCATGATTTTTCGTTCTGATTAGAACCTGCTTCACTGCTCATGCCTGTGCCTTTATTGCTTTTGTATGTTGACTTATCAGACGAACCCGACATTTGATTCATACTCCTTTTCTCATTGGATTTGTCTTTTACATCCTGTTCGTGCGTTTGATTTTTTAATTTATTACTTTCGGATGGATTATTTGTTTTCATATAAAAAGATTTATGATTAAACAATACAATTTAAAGAACAAATAACACGCCATAAAAACTTTATTTAATACCTGTTTTTAAAAATAATTGTTGCATGTTGCCTTAACTCACATTAAATAAAGTGTTAACAATGCGTTCGCTTATTTTTGCAGACATCTTATAAGAATAATAGTAAGTGGCAGAAAATAATTTAGCAAATAATAAAAAGAATTTCCCTTTAAGGGTTGGGGGTTTTAAGCGATACTTAGTTACAGCGGCATTACCTTATGCAAATGGTCCGGTGCATATCGGTCATTTGGCAGGATGTTATTTGCCTGCGGATATTTATGTGCGTTATTTAAGAGCGCAAAAACGCGATGTAAAATTTGTTGGCGGCAGCGATGAACATGGTGTACCTATCACCATTCGTGCAATGAAAGAAAATACAACGCCGCAAGCTATAGTTGATAAATACCATGCAATCATAAAACAAAGCATGGAACAAATGGGAATTTCGTTTGATATTTATTCAAGAACATCCAATCAAATTCATCATAAAACTTCGCAGGATTTTTTTCTGAATTTATATAACAAGAATTTATTTGAAGAAAAAGAAACCGAACAATATTTTGATGAGAAAGCAAATGTTTTTTTGGCTGACAGGTATATTATCGGTACTTGCCCTGTTTGCGGAAATCCAAGTGCTTATGGCGATCAGTGTGAGCGCTGCGGTTCTTCTTTAAGTCCTGATATGCTGATTAATCCGCGCAGTGCTTTAAGCGATGCAACACCCATCAAGAAAAAAACAAAACACTGGTATTTTCCTTTACAGAATTATGAACCGTTTTTAAAGCAATGGATTTTAGAAGAACATAAAAACTGGAAAAACAATGTTTACGGTCAATGCAAAAGTTGGTTAGATAATGGTTTGCAACCGAGAGCAATGACACGCGACAGCAGTTGGGGAATTAAAGTTCCGTTGCCGGATGCAGAAGGAA
>JAICKT010000587.1 GCA_025927795.1 Parafilimonas sp.
GTTTGGCAAGCAACGCAGGTGCAGCAAAAATTACAAGAACAAAATATTTCTTCTGAATTAGTTTTTATTAAAAGCGAAGGCGATAAAGATTTGATTACGCCATTGTATGCATTGGGTGTGCAGGGAATTTTTACAAAAACATTAGACGCAGCTTTACTAAATAACCGCATTGATATTGCAGTGCATTCAATGAAAGATGTACCTGTACAATTGGCTGAAGGTATTCGCCAGGCTGCTGTGTTGAAGAGAGGAAATTGGAAAGATATTTTGGTTGTCAATAGTCAATGGTCAATAGTCAATGAGCTTCGTAATTCACCACTCACCATTCACCATTCACCTTTTACAATTGCAACAAGTTCTGTAAGAAGAATCGCCCAATGGTTACACCGCTTCCCAAATTCTGTTATTGAAAATTTGCGCGGCAATGTAAATACACGTTTGCGCAAGTTGAATGAAAGCAATTGGGATGGTGCAATATTCGCTGCTGCAGGCCTGGAAAGAATCAATCTTCGCCCGGAAAATTCTACTGATTTAGACTGGATGTTGCCCGCACCAACACAAGGTGCAATTATGATAGTGTGCAGAACTAATGATGACGAAACTTTTAGTGATTGCAATTCTTTTAGTGATGAAGCGACATCAATATGCACAAAAATTGAAAAAGATTTTTTGAAAGAGTTGATGGGTGGATGTTCAACACCAGTTGCAGCTTTAGCTGAAATAAAAAATGACAAGATAATTTTTAAAGGAAACATTCTATCGCTTGATGGAAAAGAGAAAGCTGAAGTAGAAAAGATTGTTTCCATTGATGACGCAGATGATTTAGGAATCGTTGCTGCAGAAGTTTTATTAAGCAGTGGCGGAAAGAAAATCCTCGAACAGATTCGTAATGCAAAAATTTAAAACAAACATATTATCAACAAGACCGATTGATGAAACGCTTATTACGCAAGCTAAATCAAAAGGTGTTTTGATTGATGCAATTTCTTTTATTGAAACAGAAGCAATAGATTCGATTGATGTGTATGAAGAAATTAAAAGCGCGTTACTGGAATCTGTAACGGTTGTTTTTACCAGCATGAATGCAGTTGAGGCGGTTGGTGCACACTTGCATGATTATGCGCCTGACTGGAAAATTTATTGTATTGGTAACGCAACAAAGAAATTAGTGCTTGAATATTTTGGTGAAGACTTAATTTTCGGAACTGCAAAAGATGCGACAGAATTAGCAGAAAAAATCATCACGGATGATATTACTGATGAAGTAATATTTTTTTGTGGCGATAAACGCAGAGACGAATTGCCGGCTTTATTAAACGAAAATGGTATAGATGTAAACGAGATTGAAGTTTATCAAACGAATATGATTCATCGAACAATTGAAAAAAACTATGACGGCATTTTATTTTTTAGCCCGAGTGCAGCAGAAAGTTTTTTTTCAACCAATAAATTAAACGATAAAACGATTTTGTTTGCCATTGGAAACACAACAGCATCAGCCATAAAAAAATTTTCAAACAATAAAATTATTGTAGCTGATGAAGCAGGGAAAAGTAATCTTGTTGAAAAAGTAATAGAATATTTTAATTGATGAGTGTAATAAAAAACGATTTACTATTAAAAGCATTACGTAAAGAAAAAGTTGAGCGCCCGCCTGTGTGGATGCTGCGACAGGCAGGAAGATATTTACCCGATTACATAAAGCTGCGCGATAAATATGATTTCTTTACCCGTGTGCAAACGCCGGAACTCGCTGCAGAAATTACATTGCAACCTGTTCATCAAATTGGTGTGGATGCAGCAATAATTTTTTCAGACATACTTGTTATTCCGCAGGCAATGGGTGTTGAAGTATTGATGGAAGAAGGCAAAGGACCATCGCTACCAAAAACAATTAAATCACAAAAAGATATTGATGCATTAAATACAAATGATGTTGATGAATATTTGAAATATGTTTTTGATGCATTATCGCTAACAAAAAAAGAATTAAATGGCGCTGTTCCTTTAATTGGGTTTGCAGGCGCGCCATGGACAATCTTTTGTTACATGATTGAAGGCAAAGGCAGCAAAACATGGGATAA
>JAICKT010000218.1 GCA_025927795.1 Parafilimonas sp.
ATAAAAATGCAATGAGTTTTAATTAGAAAGTAAGCACTTGGGAAACCAGGCAAAAAGTGTTAACAAAAGCTAAACCAAATTTAAAAACAAAAGGATCCTACGCATTTATTCGATCGTTCAAAAACGATGTATTCCCATTTTTATAAAGCAGTGAGTATACTTCAAAAAAAGTTACAGAAGAACTCAAAACTAAGGCAGGCAAGGCCTCTTTATTCACCACAACAGCCATTTACAAACACCAACTAGGTTTGTAAACTTCCATTTTAAGTTTAAATATTATCCTAAAAAGTTTTTGGCAGGGTTATTGAACACGAAAATTAATTAAGAAAAAAAAGCCACACTTTTTTTATTAATTGAACAAAAATTTCTACAAAATCCAATTAAATCTAGAAGTATGAAAAATCATTTTACTCTATTATGTGTATTTTGCACATGCCTATTCTTCCACAATTCTTATTCCCAAGTTACCAACCCCAAAGTAACTTATGGTATTTGGCAAAATTGCGGTGGTATTATTAATAAATTTGATTATCCCGAGCTTAACGGCAGAATTTTTAATTACAAATGGAAAGATTTGGAAATCACAGACAATGTATGGGACTGGGCTAGCTTTGATAATTATATTAAAGATAGAGTAAGTGACTCTACGCCTATTATACTTATGATATTTACTAAAGGAAATGCGCCTGACTGGCTTTATCAAAAGGGTGTGCCAAAGGTAACTGAAATGGATTCAAAAGGTAATGCAATAAGCTACTGTCCATATTTTGCCGATCCAACTTATAAATCTTATTTTAAGCGAATGATAGATACTGTGTATAAGCACATTGAAAACTTACCCCTTGCAACACGCGTTTGGATTACCGGCATACAGGGATGCTTTGGTGAAGAAGGCGATTATATAGGTTATAAAGGTAGCGTAGCTTCAAAGTATCAATTATCAACAAATCAGTTGGCTGATCTATTTAAAGAATTTACTTTATATTATTACAATAACTATAAAAATGCGAACCCTAAGATAACTTTAATGAGTAACCCGGCAAACAACGGAAAAGATCAAATATATTGGCTGCTGGCTAACTGCCCGGGTGTATGGCTAAAGCCAACGCATCTTGGAAAAGAATATCAAGCAAATTATGAAATGGATAAAGCCGCCTGGTTATTGGACGTTTTAAATAAAAAGCAAAGCGGAGAATATGTTAGGGGACGTTCTGAGTTAAGTGCGGATAATTTATCGCAGGGATGGTGGAAAACGAATACGCCAAGAAATATGTTTTCGTTAATGTCTTATATGGTTTATTGGGGTATGGATTGGAGTAATCAGTTGCCGGAAATGGTAAAGAACCCTTTATATACAGATGCATTTGATTTCTTTAATAAATATACAGGACAGAAGGATACTGTTGAAAGTACCAACGCTATGTGTGCTTTAAGAGATGGATTAGATGCTTCTGATGTTACCCGTTTTCCTGAAGCTGTTTATGGTACAGCAGTAATAACTAATAAAACGAGATTTCAAAATATTCAAAATCAGTTTGCTGCCTATGGAGCCAAATTAGGAGATATAGCAGCCGCAACCGGAACTGAAATAGATAATCTTGTTGCAAAGGGTATAAATGATGTTGGATGGAGAATTTTTCCAGGAAATTATGAGCGTTATCTGCATCAAATTGATGCAAACAGTACCAGCATTGGTTATTGGAATATAGATGCTTCGGCTGATACAAGTTCAATGTACGGACGTTTTGGAAGATCAATAAGTAAAGCAAATGGAAAAGATGCTTTATATTTTAATGTGGATGATGCTTTTTTTAATGACACTGCTATTAGAGGCAAATATCCTGTTTCTATTGATATAATATATCTTGATAAAGGCACTGGCAGTTTCGAACTGCGTTATCATGCTAAAGGAGATCATGATAAACTTGCCACACAAGTGACCTGCACTAATTCAAACACGTGGAAAAAAATCGCCGTTACCCTAACTGATGCTAATATGAATAATAAGGCAGAACATAATTCTGACTTTTATATTAAAAGCACTTCTGATGAAAATGTAATTTTTGATTTGGTAGAATTATCTAAGCCTGCTAATGCAACTTCAGGTGCAATACTTAAACAACCTTCAGGTGCAATACTTACAGCTACTTCTCCTGCCGCCTTCGATACAATATGTTACACCTCAACAAGTGGTCCTCATTCTTTTGTTTTAAGCGGAAATTTTTTAAACAGCTCAGATGTTACTGTTGGACCTGTTGCAGGCTTTCGTTTTTCTGAAAATACAGACAGCAGTTATACAGATTCAATCACCTTTCATAATTACGGTTCCTCACTGCAAAAAACAATTTATGTAATGTTTACACCCAATGCCGGAGGTGATTTTAATATCATTCCTGTAAAAGGTGGAGGCGCTCGCTCTATCAAAGTTTCTGTAAGCGCAACCGCATTAAATAGCAGCCCTATACTTTCAGCAAATATTAATAATATTTCTTGCAACAATAGCAAAAACGGCTCAATCGATTTAATTCTAACAGATGGCACAGGACCTTTTACATATCAATGGTCTTGTTCTGCCAAGCCTTTTAAATTAACAACTAGCTATATAGATAGTTTAACACCTGCAGACTATAGCGTTTTAGTTACATCAAAAGCTGGTTGTACTACTAATGCCACCTATACAATTTCTGAGCCTGAAGTATTGGATGCAATTGTAACACAAGATAGCGCCATAACATGTAAAGGCGGAAACACAACTGTAACAGTAAGTGCTACAGGTGGTACGGCTCCTTTTCAAGGTGTTGGAAGCTTTTCGGCGAATTCAGGTTATTCCACTTATAAAGTAACAGATAATCACGGCTGTACAAGTACAGCAAACATCTCAATTGATAACGGCACTCTTATACCACCAGTTAAACCAACCTCGATTGTTGGGGATGAAGCTGATAAAAATGGTTTATGTGGTAACGGCGATTTTACCTACACAGCCGGTTCTGTTACTAACGCTACTTCTTATGTTTGGACACTTCCTGCTAATTGCACTATTAATACTTCATCAGCAGATAGCAAAACAGTAGCATTGAATGTATCCTCACAATTTAATGACGGCTTGTTAGGAGTAAGTGCAGTGAATGTTTGCGGAGCGAGTGGCGTATTTACGAAATATATAACACATACTCCTCAACAACCCGATGCTATTGTTGGACAAACCATTGTTTCAAAATTAAAGGCAGGATTATCCTACAAAGTTCAGTCACCTGTTGCCGGACTACAATATTATTGGACAGTTCCTAATGGTGTTACAATCACCTCCGGTCAAAACACATCAAATGTTACAGTTACATGGGGAAGTAGCGCAGGCAAAATTAAAGTAGAGGCAAGAAATAATTGCGGCTCATCACAAGTTGCAAATCTGGATATCAATATAAACACTGCATTTAATCAGGATGCCCTGGTAAATGGAAGTGATAATGTTCAATTAAAAACATTGGCTGGCTTACAATTACTGCCGAATCCTACAACAAGTTTTGCTTATTGTACTATTAAAGGCAATGGAACTTATAGTATTAAGTTATTTGATGTTTCAGGTAAAACTCTCTGGCAAAAGAACAGTATTTCAATTTCAGGAGAGTACACAGAAAAAATAGATGTGCATAATTTTTCCGGCGGTTTGTATTTAGTGCATATAACTGATGATAAAGGATTTCAAAAAACCATGAGGCTATTGAAAGACTAATTTTAAGTTCTTATATTACTGCAATATCAATAAACGTGGCTGAAGCAATCTCTATTTAGAATGTGAACGGCACGGTGCCTCTAAACCTCTCTCACTTATTGAGAGGGGTTTAGAGGTTTATAAATTATGAGCAACATTATTCATTAACATCTGAAGTCTCTTTTTTTTTTAGCAAATTTAAATCAGGCTTAAAAACTTTCTGCATCACATTAGAGAGTTAACAAGGTAATCGTGTGCTTACACGCTTGCATATTGTGTTGAAGTTTTTTGCTACGGCGTTGCTTATTTGTTTGCAAATAATAAAAGCCACCATTACAATCTGCAAAAAATTTAAGAACAGAATAACTAAAATCAGGATTTAAAAAAAATTATAAATCAACTGCACGTCTGCGCACAAAACTGTTCGCTTCCGAACACTTTTTTTATTTGGTATAATTCTAAAAGCTTTTAATGCAAAGCATTCCGGCATTGGCATAGGCATTGAGTTTTTTAAGAACACATCTTTAAATTATTCGTTTATGCTTAAAAATTATTTCAAGCTTGCGTGGCGTAATTTGATGAAGTATAAATTTATTTCGTTCATCAATTTATTTGGTTTAACTATTGGTTTAACCTGCTGCCTGCTTATTCTTACTTATATTTTGAATGAATTGAGTTATGATAAGTATAATAAAAATGCTGACCGAATTTATCGCGTAACACGAACTTTTTATGACGGCAATGGCAAAGAGATGCTGAATCTAAGCACAGTAGCGCCACCTTTCGGATATTATCTTCCAACAGATTTTCCTGAAATAGAAAAGATAACGCGTTTGCTGAATAATGGAACAACGCCACTTCGTTATAAAGACAAATTAATTAATGAGCCCAATGTTTATTTTGCTGATGAAAATTTATTTGATGTATTTACTGTTGATGTTTTAAAAGGCAATCCGAAGACAGCATTAAACGAACCTTTTTCTGTAATGCTCACAGAAGAAACAGCCAGGAAATATTTTGGTAATGAAGATCCTATTAATAAAGTGCTGCGCGCAAACGACCAGTTTGATGTTAAGGTAACGGGAGTTTATAAAGACTTCCCTCCTAATGCGCACATTCATCCCAATATATTAGTATCATTCAACACACTAAAAGATTCTGCTGTTTACGGAGCAGAAAATTTGCGCACCAACTGGGGTAATAATTCATTCTTTACTTATATCATGCTTCCTAAAAATTATAATATCGAAAGCATGAAGTCAAGGTTTCCGGCATTTCTTGATAAGCACATGGCAGGTAATTATGGACCTAATCAACCTTCGAAATTTACAAAACTCGATCTTCAGAAATTAACAGACATTCATTTATACTCGCACACTGATTATGAAGCAGAACCAAATGGTGATATAAACAGGGTGTATATTTTTTCTGCGATTGCATTATTTGTGTTGCTGATTGCGTGCATAAATTATATGAATCTTTCTACTGCACGTTCTGCGTTGCGCGCAAAAGAAATTGGCATAAGAAAAGTTGTTGGTGCAAGTAAAAAAGAATTGGTTGCACAGTTTTTAAGCGAATCCGTTTTATTAACATGGTCTGCAATTATTATTGCATTTGTATTGTTGTATTTGCTTCTGCCCTGGCTTAATAAAGTGTCGTCACAAAATCTTTCTGTAAGTATTTTATTTAAGTGGCAGGTTTTAGTTCCATTGTTTTTAGCGCCGTTTGTTGTTGGTATTATTTCAGGAATTTATCCTGCAATATTTATGTCATCTTTCCAGCCGGTAAAAACATTGAAAGGATTATTTAAAGTTGGTGGCAGCAGTATCAGCTTTCGCAAAGTGCTTGTGGTAACGCAGTTTGCTATATCCATCATTCTTATTATAACAACGGTTGTAGTGTTTCAGCAGTTGCGGTACATGCAAAATGCATCACTGGGTTATGATAAAGACCATTTAATAACGATGAGTTATTATACGCAATTAAATGATCAATACGAAGCATTCAGAAATACTTTATTGCAGAATTCAAATATTAAAGATGTAGCACGTTCTTCCAGAATTCCTACAGGAAGATTGCTGGATGGAATGGGTGCACAGGTGCCGGGAAATGATTCTATGGTTCCCGTAAAAGCAGACATTCGTTTTCTTGCAACTGATTATGATTTTATACCTGCTTATGGAATTCCGTTAGCTGCGGGAAGAAATTTTTCACGCAGTTATGGAACTGATACATCCAATTTTATTATTAATGAAGCAGCAGTTAAAGCAATAGGATGGAAATCGAACGACCAGGCAGTAGGAAAAGATTTTAAGTATGGTCATTTCAGCGGTCATATAATTGGCGTTGTAAAAGATTTTCATTTTGAATCATTGCACCAGGCAATAACACCTTTGGTTTTTGTTTTGCCGCCACCCAGCCAAAGTTTTTATAATAATATTTCTATTAAAATTTCGGGAAAAAATATTGCATCATCTTTAGAAACAATAAAAAATACCTGGCAAAAATTTCTTCCTCAACTCCCCTATCAATCTTCATTCTTCGATGAAAATTTTGCAAAGCTGTACGATGCTGAACGTAAACAGGAAACCATATTTACCACGTTTGCCTGCATTGCTATTTTTATAGCATGTCTTGGATTGTTCGGTCTTTCTGCGTTTGCTATTTCGCAGCGTGTAAAAGAAATTGGTGTGCGCAAAGTGTTAGGAGCAAGCACAACAACCATCGTGAGTTTATTATCAAAAGATTTTTTAAAACTCGTATTAATTGCTGCTATTATTGCTTTTCCAATTGCATGGTATGCTATGCATAACTGGTTACAGGATTTTGCTTACCGTATCAGCATGCATTGGTGGGTATTTATTATTGCAGCAATTGCTGCAGCATTTATTGCATTGATAACGGTTGGTATGCAAGCAATAAAAGCAGCAACGGCAAACCCTGTGAAGAGTTTGAGAACGGAATGATGAGCGTGAATGGTCAATGGTGAATAGTGAATAAAAAATCAGATACATCAGTTAAATCATTATAAATCCCGGTTCAGACAATGTTTAAGAATTATTTTAAAACTACTTTTCGTAATCTGCGAAAAAATAAATTGTATGGTGTTATAAATATTTTTGGATTAACGATAGGACTTTCCGCTTGTTTGCTGATTGGCATTTATATAATTCATGAATTAAGTTATGATAAGTTTAATATAAGTGCAAATCGCATTGTTCGTGCAACTATGGAATATAGCAGTGCAGGAACAGTAAATACAACAGCAACTACCGGTACAAAAGTAGGCCCGCAGTTTAAGCGCACATTTCCATCAGTTGAAGAATATGCACGCACCTTCATTAGCCATAATGTTGTAAAAACTGGTGATAAAATGTTTGATGAGCCGCGCATTTTATATGCTGATCCATCTTTCTTTAAAATATTTTCTTTTCACATTATAGAAGGTGATGCAGCAACTGCTTTAAATGCACCTGATAAAATTGTCATCACACAAAGCATGGCAAAAAAATATTTTGACGATGAAGATGCAATTGGTAAAACACTAACATCCGGCGGAAAAGATTTACGCGTGTCAGCAGTTTGTGAAGATGTGCCGCAGAATTCACAAATTAAATTTGATTTTGCAACGCAATTTTTAAATCTTGGAAATGGTGTAAAAGATGAAACCTGGTGGACTGCAAACTGGATTACTTATTTTTTATTGAGGGATGAAAAAGATATTCCCGTGTTACAACAACA
>JAICKT010000525.1 GCA_025927795.1 Parafilimonas sp.
ATCAATTCACAGATAACTTTGCAGAACACGAAAAATATGCAAAGCTTTATCAGCAGGCTTTAAATAACTGGCTGCATAAAGACAGTTTAAACAAAGGACTTTTACATTGACAAAGTTTGAAAACTTTATAGCAACACATCAGCCGTTTAAATTTTTAATTAGGCGGAGCAAAACATTGGTACTGCCGGGTTTTAGCGGTTTATGTTTTTATGATGTAGCACGTTTTTTTGGCAAACAGGTTACGCGCATCGGGTTAAGAGACCGTGCTGCTGCAATTGCATTTAATTTTATTATGGCGCTGCCGGCAAGTGCTATTTTTTTGTTTACACTGATACCATACTTTCCTGTTGCAAAAAATATCCAGGACGAATTATTTAAGTTTATTGAGGATGTAATGCCCAACACAGAAAGTCGTTCGCTTATTCTAACAACCATGCTCGATTTATTTAATAAACCAAAAACAGGGTTGCTTTCCATTGGTTTTATTCTCGCTCTATATTATTCATCAAATGCTATGCTTGGTATAATACGCACATTTGATGCATCGCTGCTGGTAAAACGCAAGCGTAATTTTTTGCACAGGCGTTTGAGAGCTATTAAACTTACTTTGATTTTAATAGTTTTAATAATTGCTACTATGCTGTTGAGTTTAGGTCAAGGGAGATTATTCACTTCTTTTTTAAATTGGCTGGGTGTAAGTAATGCGGAAAGAAATTTCTGGACCGATTTGTTGCGTTGGCTTATTGTGGTTGTACTTTTTCTTTGTTCTATTGCATTTATTTATAAGTATGCACCTTCGGTTTACAAACGCTGGAAGTTTCTTTCACCAGGCGCTGTATTTGCAACGTTTCTTATTGTTTTAACTACATGGGTATTTTCAATTTGGGCACAAAATTTTTCGAGTTATAATCGTGTTTATGGTTCGATAGGAGCGTTACTGATTGTAATGCTTCTCATCTTTGTAAATTCTTTAATGCTGCTTATTGGTTATGAATTAAACGTAAGCATTAATTATCTCAGATCGAAAAAAAATGATAAGCAGTTTGGTGAGATTATTAATAATCCACAGTTAACGAAAAAGTAAAGCTTAATTGTTACAAACTATTAAATGCAGCACCCAAATGATTTATTACATCTGTGGCTGTCATGCTTTCTAACGATTGTTTTTCCAATGCGAATTCAGCGGCGAGCCCGTGTATGTAAACGCCTAATAATGCAGCCTCTAATGGTTCATATTTTTGCGCTAATAATGCAGTAATAATTCCGGTTAGAATATCACCGCTTCCGCCTTTTGCAAGCCCTGCATTGCCGGTAGCATTAAACCAACCTTTGCCTTTGTATGCAATTAAAGTATATCTGCCTTTTAGTACTACTATAAAATTATTTTTAATTGATCTTTCCAGTGCTGTACTAATTCTTTCAAAATCATTTTTTGCTTCGCCGAATAAACGCTCAAATTCTTTTGGATGTGGCGTTAGAATACTGTTCTCTTTAATCACGTTCAATAAATATTTACTCTGAGAAATAATATTTAAAGCATCTGCATCAATAACAATCGGACTTTTAAATTCATGTAAAACCTTTTGTAATAATTCTATTGTAATTGGTTTATTACCTAAACCAGGACCAATACCAACAGCATTTATTTTTTCAAAATCAGAACTATCTTCTCTTGCTTCACACATTGCTTCTGGCAAATAAGAATGTGCAACATTAAAATATGTTTCAGGGATATTTATGGTAGTTAAACCTGCACCGGCTCTTATACATGCATTTGCCGCTAAAAGTGCTGCTCCCATTTTTCCTTTATTACCTGCAATTATTAAAGCATGTCCGTACGTTCCTTTGTGTGAAAATGGTTTACGTGGTTTATAAATTTTTTGAATATTGTCTTGTTCAATTATTTGTAGTGATGAAGAAATTGTTTCTAAAAACTGCGGATGTAATCCAATATTCAGCACCTTTACATTACCATTATATTCAGCATTTTCGGCAACTAAAAAACATAATTTTAAACACTGAAATGTTAGTGTTGTTTTTGCTTTTATTATTGCATTACCCTGCGAGCTTTTATCAATAAACATTCCACTTGGCACATCAATAGAAATTGTATTAGCAGAAGATTGATTAATAAATTCAACCAAAGCAGCATTTAAATCTTTTAAAGGTCTGTTTAATCCTGAGCCATATAATGCATCAATAACAATATCATCACCATTTATTTCAGGAAAAAATTTTTCTGCTTGTATAAAATAAATATTGGTTGTAATCTCATGCAGCCTTTGCAGGTTGGTTTGAAAATCTTCTGTGCCTACAGCACCAAACTCAATTATATAAGTGCTTACATTATTTCCTTTATTAATTAACTGTCTCGCAATTGCAAGCCCATCGCCGCCGTTATTTCCTTTGCCGCAAAAAATTTTAAGTGATTTTCCATATAAATCAGTTTGCAAAATAAAATCTGTACATGCTTCTGCAGCACGCTCCATTAAATCAATTGAAGACACCGGTTCATTGGCAATTGTATAAGCATCCCATTCATGAATTTCAGGCGGCGTAAGAAGTTTCATTTTAAAATAATTTATCGCAGTTACCAGATGCGCACTCTTGCACTATCTGGCAAATACATTTTATTACCGGGCTTTACATTAAAGGTTTCGTAAAATGCATCTACATCACTAAACGGTCCATTCACACGAAACTTTGCAGGCGAATGTACATCTGTAAGCACCTGGCTGC
>JAICKT010000277.1 GCA_025927795.1 Parafilimonas sp.
AATGGTGTTTGAGCGTTTGCAAAAAAATAAATTGCACAAAAACTTACTGCCGCAAAAATCTTTTTCATTAAAAATATTTTCAGCAATGATGTTTTACTTATTTAATCATCATCATCATTTCTATGTTCTGCTCTTCTTCTTAATTCATCTAATGGCATTGAAATCATTCTGCCGATAGGTTTTCCGTCGCGATATGTAATCACTTTTATCTGTGTTGCATAGTTAGGAACACTTAATGGTTCTTTATAAACAGGATAAAATTTATCAGGATATGAATTATCGAAACTGTAATGAATTTCTAATCCGTTCACTTCATTCTTCAATGTAATTTTTAATGTGCTGTCTGCATTTAATGATGGAATAAAATCCGGATCATACATGCTTGGCGCATATTTTACTTCTTCCACATCAAACCTTTTAAATTGCGCTTCCACTCTTCTTACAAAATCATCCCAGTTTTTATTTTGATTGGGCGACCATGTATCTTCTGCAATGGCAAAAGCACGTGGCCATGTCATATACTCTGCTTGTCTGAAATTAAATACCTGTTCAGTCCATAAATTTCCCTGTGCACCGAGAATATATTTTTGATATTCATCAGGAAGCCCTTTTGGCATCGGGTCGAAACTATACACTTTATTTAAGCGCAATGATGCATATACATGCGGTTCCATTAATCTATCACTTTGCATGTAATCGAGATATACATATTCTGTTGGGCTCATCACAACATAATGACCCATCTTTGCTGCAACAGTACCACCATCAACATTCTCTTTTGCACCGGTAGCAGAAACACCATCATGTGCACCGCGCCAGCTCATCACGGCAGCATTGGGTCCGATACCACCTTCCAAAATTTCATCCCAGCCCATAAACTTTTTACCTTTTGATTCAACTATTTTTTCCAAACGTTTTTCAAAATAACTCTGCACTTCTTCATACGTTTTTAAATTTTCTTTTTTCATTAATGCCGTTATTGCATCACTGCTTTGCCAGAAAGTTTTAAAAGTTTCATCACCACCCATGTGTATGTATTCGAAAGGAAATAATGCGGCAACTTCAGTTAATACTTTATCTAAAAAATCATACACGTTTTCATTGGCAGGGCAAAGATTATCATCATAGATTGCAGTGTGCGTACCCCAATCCTTTATTGATTCTCCGGATGCAACACCAATATTTTTTACACCATTTGAACAAGAGAGTTCAGGATATGCGGCGATGGCTGCAAGACTATGACCAGGCACATCAATCTCGGGCATAATATTTACAAAACGTTCTTTTGCATATTGCACCATTTCTTTAATATCATCCTGCGTATAAAAGCCACCATAAGTGCGCGTTGCATTTGGCGGCGGTACAGGAAAAGTTCCAAATTGCCCAACACCCGGAACGCTCCATGCGCCAACTTCAGTAAGCTTGGGTAAAGATTTAATTTCAATGCGCCAGCCTTCATCATCTGTTAAATGCAAATGCAATAAATTAAGTTTATATTTTGACATCTGATCGATATATGCTTCCACTTCTTTTTTTGTAAAGAAATGACGCGCTACATCAAACATTAAACCTCTCCATCCAAAACGCGGATAATCTGTAATCTCAACACAAGGCGCTTTCCATTCAACATTTTTTACCAAGACACTATCTTCAATTTGCGGAGGAAACAACTGCATTAATGTTTGCACACCATAAAAAATTCCTGCCGGTTTATTTGCTTTAATTGTAATTGTTTTTGGTGCAACTGATAAAGTATAACCTTCATCACCCAATGTTTTATTTTCTGTTTTATTCAACTCTAATTTTATAACAGCATTTGCTGCATTGCCTGAAACTGAAACTTTATAACCCGTGGGAACTGATAATCTTTTTTGCAGATCAACAAGCGTTTGCTTTAAATCGGTGGTTTCAACGGTTTGTATGGTGATGTTATGCGGCAAAATAAATGAACCCTGCTTTTGTTCAAGTTTTACCGGCTGCGGAACAATTGCGATAGATGAATCAATACAAAACGCTGTTGTGCTAACAACAATCAAACAAATAAATAGAAAGAATTTTTTCATTACGGCTGTTTTAAAAATTTCGCAATAAAAATAAGGCAAGAATGGTATAAACAATTTTGTTCTTTTAAATATGCAATTAATTTTTTGCAACGATGTCTTTAATTTTTATTGGCGGGAAATTAAAAGGCTCTCTTTCTATGTTGAGCTTATAACGCAGTATTATATCACCCTTATAAATTATCTGCAGCCATTGCGGATTTTGTGAAGTAGCATAGTAAGTACAGGAAATATGATCACCATTTATAACTGCAGTTTTATTTATTAATGAAGATGAATCAGCCGCAGCAATTTGAATAGAGTCGGGTGAGGTAACATCAGAAAGCGATAATGTTTTCTTTTCATCAGTAGTTTGTAATTCTATTTTAATACTGTCGCCAACATGCATATGAATAACTCCTTTTGCCGGAGAATAAGAAATTATTTTATAGTGATCGAATGCAGTCTGTTTAAAGGGAGAGTTTTTAAATTCAGATATTGTTGGCGGATTATCTAATAACGTCCATCGCACATCTTCCGGATAATGATCTTCAATAAAATATTTTGGTGGTGTTAAAAAATAGTAGTCATTATAATCTTTTATAAACTGGGTGCCTGAAAAACTTAAATAGCCGCTTGCCCAAGTTGCATCAAGCAAATACCAATTACTGTCAATAAAAACAGCATTCCAGTTATGGTTACATTTAAATTGTTTCGAGGCATTCAAATTTGTTTTTGCGTACCCTGTTATAATCTCACTTTTAATTCCTGCAAAATCACACAATGCTTTAAATAATCTTGCATACCCTGCGCAAACCGTTTGCTTTCGTTTCAATACAATGCGAGCTACTCTCTCATCTAAAGAACGTAGGCCGGGCAAACTGTCTTCTGCAGATTCAGCACCATCATCATGATAAATCGTATGATAAGGCTGAAAGCGTAAAGTGTTATATTCAATGTGTTCAGTTATCCAGCGAAAAATGGAGCGTACTTTTTCAAGATCGGTTGTATAAGGTTCGGTAAGTAGTTGCGATAATGTATCCGGTGATGTGCACTCTATATTTCCAACCCGCCAATCAATTGCAGAAAAATTTACAGATTTAGTTTGTGAAAAACAAAAAGTAAAAAAGAATAACAGCAGGCAACAAATCAACAGTTTCATATCACACAAATCTTGCAATAAAATTAATTAAATAAGAAGCAAAAGCAATATTGTTTTATTGTATACAGCATAATATTGCGAAGATGAATAACTTAATTTTTAATTTTGCTTTGAAATGTTAATGCCATTCTTTAATGGCAGATTATTTGAGCCTTTATTTAAAACGATTTTATGCCTTATTTAAAATGTAAAAGCAATAATGAAATAATCCAAATTTATTACGAGGATTTAGGAGAAACTAACCCTGTAGTTTTTATACATGGCTGGCCGCTTACACATGCTATGTGGGAATATCAAATAACACCAATGCGTGAAGCCGGCTTCAGATGTATAGCTTACGACAGGCGCGGATTTGGTAAATCGGAGCAATCATTAAATAATTATAGTTATGATGATTTAGCAGATGATTTAAAATGTTTGTTAGATGAATTGAATTTGGAAAACGTAACGCTTATTGGGTTCTCAATGGGCGGCGGCGAAGTGGTTAGATATTGCACCAAGTATAATTGTGAGCGTGTGAGTAAAATTATACTTGTTAGTTCGGTTGTTCCTTACATGTTAAAAACAGATGATAATGCTGATGGTGTGGCTATAGAAGAATTCCAGGAATTTGATAACAATATTAGACAAGACCGTGCAGGGTTTCTTCAGGAATTTGCAAAACATTTTTATGGAGTGAATTTTATTAGTCGCCCTGTAAGCCAGGGAATTTTAGACTGGACATTCTCGCTTGCATCAACTGCATCGCAAAAAGCAACACTGGCTTGTATGCAATCTTTTGCACAAACAGATTTTAGAAATGAGCTTGCATCAATAAAAGTTCCCACATTAATTATTCATGGTGATTCAGATAAAACCGTTCCGATAAAAGCTACCAGTGAGGTAGCAGCCACATTAATTCCCGGCGCTTTTTATAAAGTGTACGATGGGGCGCCACACGGTTTATTTATTACCGATAAAGAAAGATTAACAAACGATATTGCTTCTTTTATTACCAGTGGAACAGTAGATGTAAATGAAACTTATATTTCAGGAGATGTTGACATATTGCCGAGTAATGAAGAAGCATTGGTGACAAGAGATTAATTAAGTAAATCTTAATGTAAGTTTATTATTATAATTTTTGAATCGTTTGAAATCACATCTTTCAGTATTGATATAATAGCACCTGATACGATAAAAACATTTCGGTTATTTAGTTTTGAAAACAATTTATCATCCTTGTATTTTTTGGCTTTATGGTATTAAAGCCAAAATTAGCTGCTCCACCTATTACTATCATAACCTTAGAATTTGCAAGAAGATAATTTCGCATTTCGTCTATATTTTTGCCCTCAAAAAAGATTGAGACTGTTCTTTTATCTTTAATTCTTCCTGTAACATTTTTTCTTCTATAAACTGTTATAATTTTTGATGATTGATATTGTTCTAAATCTGTAAATAGCCTGTTTAAACTTTCAGCGACTCTAATGCCTGGTTTTCCCCCACCAGAAATAACTCCTATATTATGCTTAGCTAATTCACTACCAAGAGGTCACAAAGTCTATCATTATTTCTATTAATATGATAACTACCACATATTAAAACATAAGGCACATTAAAATGAATCAAGGGATTGGAAGCTGGCATGGTTTAAATATACTAATATAAAAAAAAGCCTCTTGAATTATGCCGAAATTATATTATTATAAAACAAACATTATCTCTGTTTGGAATGCAGTAGTATGGTTGGCTAAATTTTTGAAACAATGTTATTGATGTATGAATGATGATAGTTGAAGCTCCAATAAATTTTAAAGCAATAATAGAATTAGGTTGCAATGCCATAAAACACAAACATCTTCTTAGTTTTTACTATGAAAGCGAACCAACTAATAAAAATAAAACTGGTAATAAAGGCTACAGAATTATTCGTCCTTATATGATTTTACCTGAAGCAGGTGTTTTAAAATTAGTAGGTACACCAATCACAGAACTTTCAAAAGAAATAAGTGAGCGACAACCCGGACATTATAAAATATCTCAGCTTGAACAGCGTCTGCAACAAAACCAGTTTGAAGTATTATCAGACAGATTTGTCAATCCAGGCATTATGAGAAGTATGGTTACAGACACGCAAAAGACTCCTATCTATAGGTTTATCTATAATAACGAGAACCCAAAGGATGTCAGAAGTAAATGGTTAAAGCTTAAGTATATAAATAAAAAAGCCTCTTCAAATTGAAGAGGCTTTTAATAAATACGGCAGCTACCTACTCTCCCGCATTTCTTTGCAGTACCATCGGCCATGAGGGGCTTAACTTCTCTGTTCGGTATGGGAAGAGGTGAACACCCTCGGCAAAACCACCATAAAGATTTAAGATATACGATTGCTGATTTACGATTTATTGTACTACTAAGCTTCATACATCGTATTTCTTCTATCATACATCAATAAAGTCATATTGGAAAAAGCTTTCTCACAAGAAAAAATTAAAGCTTACGGGTAATTAGTACTACTCGGCTTTGTTATTGCTAACTGTACACCTGTAGCCTATCAACGTAATAGTCTCTTACGACCCTTAAAAGTAAACTCATCTTGAGGAAGGTTTCACGCTTAGATGCTTTCAGCGTTTATCCTGGCTGTACATAGCTACTCTGCATTGCACCTGGCGGCACAACAGATACACCAGCGGTACATGCGACCCGGTCCTCTCGTACTAAGGTCACGTCCTCTCAATTTACTAGCGCCCACCACAGATAGGGACCGAACTGTCTTGCGACGTTCTGAACCCAGTTCACGTGCCACTTTAATCGGCGAACAGCCGAACCC